>JAYRMP010000001.1:0-73464 GCA_041912655.1 Novosphingobium sp.
GGACCCGGTGACCCCGCCAGCCGAAGATGGACGCCTTACCTATGCCCTGGCCAGTCAGGACAAGGGCGGCAACCTGACGTTCGAGGGCATCTGCCTGTCCGATCCGCACTTCTCGGCCACGCTTGCCGCGCTGGTCGCGGCGAACCGCGCCGAAGTAGGCCAGCGCCACGGCATCATGTTCGACCATGCCCGCATCTCCGGCCGGCTCGAAGCGGCGAGCCTGCGCGCGCTTTACCACGATCCGCAGTTCCAGGCCGGCCTCGCCCCCGATCAGGAAAAGGCCTGCGGGCGGCAGGTATTCCAGCGGCGCAAGGGCAAGGCAAGGCCGTGACCGCATGAGGCGTGCGGACTGTCCTACTCCGCTCAATTCTGCCATTGAACGGGGATGAGCCCGACCGTTCGCCCCTGCTGCGTGCAATCTTCCGCACCTGCGCTGCGAACCCCGACGGGTCCCGCGGACTTTCCTTCATGGACACTGTCCACTGTGTCCACTCATTCAGCCAGCAAGGCGCAACGATGAACGAACTCACCCACCTCGATTCGCAGGGCAAGGCGCGGATGGTCGACGTTGGCGGCAAGGCGGAAACGCAGCGGGTTGCCGTCGCCGAAGGCCGAATCCGGATGTCACCCGCCGCGCTTGACGCGATCCGCGATGGCGCGGTGCCCAAGGGGGACGTGCTTGCCGCTGCCCGGATCGCCGGGATCATGGCCGCGAAGAAAACTGCCGAGCTGATCCCGCTGTGCCACCCGCTGGCGCTCGATGCCGTGACGCTGGATTTCATCGTGGAAGACAGCTCGGTGCGCGCCGTGGCCACCGCCTCGCTGACCGGACGCACCGGTGTGGAAATGGAAGCGCTGACCGCTGTCTCGGTCGCGCTGCTGACGGTCTATGACATGGCCAAGGCGATCGACAAGGGCATGGTGATCGAAGCGATCCGCCTGATCGAGAAGCGCGGCGGCAAGTCGGGCGACTGGAAGGCGGAAGGCTGATGGCGCTGCTCCCCCTGCCCGAAGCCCAGGCCCGCTTGCTGGCGCTGGCCGTGCCGCTGCCGGTCGAGCGCGTGCCGGTGGCCGAAGCGCTGGGCCGCTATCTCGCCGCGCCGCTCACCGCGCTGCGCACCCAGCCCCCCGCCGACCTTTCCGCGATGGACGGCTATGCCCTGCGGGCCGCTGACCTGCCGGGGCCGTGGCAGGTGATCGGGGAAGGCGCCTGCGGCCATCCCTTCAGCGGAACCGTCGGACCGGGCGAGGCGGTGCGGATCGCCACCGGCGCACTGATGCCGGCGGGCGCCGACATGGTGCTGATGCAGGAAGACGCCGCGCGCGAGGGCGACCACCTTATGCTCACCGGAACCCCGCCCGATCCGACCTGGCGCCACATCCGTCGCGAAGGCATGGATTTCAAGCGGGACGCCGTGCTGTTGCCCGCTGGCACCCGGCTCGGTCCGGCGCAGCTGGCATTGGCGCTTGCCGCCGGGCACGGCCACCTGCCCGTCCGACGTCGCCCGCGTGTACTGTTGATCGACAGCGGGGACGAACTCTCCACCGATCCCTCTGCCTGCGCGCCGCACCAGATCCCCGCCAGCAACGGGGTGATGATCGCCGCGCAGATCGAAGCCGCCCTGCCCTGCACCGTCACGCGGATCGGCCCGGTCGCCGACCGCATGGAGGCGCTGGCCGAAGCACTCGAGCAGGCGGGCGAGGCCGACGTCGTGGTGACCACCGGCGGAGCCTCGGTGGGCGACCATGACCTGATCCGTCCGGCCCTTGCTGCCTGGGGCGCAGAGCTCGATTTCTGGAAGGTTGCGGTCAAGCCGGGCAAGCCGGTGATGGTCGCGCGGCGCGGGCACCAGCTGGCGGTCGGACTGCCGGGTAATCCGGTGTCGAGCCACGTCATGGCCTACCTGTTCCTGCTGCCCCTGCTGCGGGCCCTGCTCGGCGCGGCCCACCCCTTGCCCCACGCCATAACCGCGCTGGCTGCCGAGGATCTGCCCGCCGCAGGGCCTCGCCGCGAATTCCTTCGCGCTGCATGGGACGGAGTTCGCGCCAGCGTCCAGCTCAACCAGGACAGCGGCGCGCTGGGCGCGCTGGCGGCCAGCAATGCGCTGATCGAGCGCATCGAACACGCCGGGCCGATCCGGGCGGGAGAGCCGATTGCGGTTTATCTGCTCGAAAATGGGGGAATTGCTTGACGCGATTCGCGAAGTTGCTTACTTGTTCCGCATTCGTTCACTGAACGGCGCAGGAACATCCGTCCTGCCCGCTCCAACGGAGTGATGCGCGCATGCTGACCCGCAAGCAGCACGAGTTGATCCGCTTCATCCAGGCCCGCCTGGAAGAAACCGGCGTTTCCCCCTCGTTCGAGGAAATGAAGGAGGCGCTCGATCTCAAGTCGAAGTCGGGCGTGCACCGGTTGATCTCCGCCCTTGAAGAGCGCGGGTTCATCCGCCGTCTGCCCAACCGTGCCCGCGCGCTTGAAGTGCTGCGTCAGCCAGAGGACGTGAACAGCAAGGCGCCGCCCAAGCCGCTGGGAGTCGCCGCGAATGCCAATACCGCCGCTGCCGCAGTCATCCGCCCGCCCGAGGCGAAACCCGCACCGGCCAACGACGTGATCGAGATTCCGCTCCACGGCCGGATCGCCGCAGGCGTTCCGATCGAGGCGCTGGAAACCTCGGCCACCCTGCCCGTTCCCGCCGCCCTGCTTGGCGCGGGCGAACACTATGCGCTCGAAGTCTCGGGCGATTCGATGGTGGAAGCAGGCATTCTTGACGGCGACTATGCGCTGATCCGCCGCACGGACACTGCGCGCGACGGCGAAATCGTCGTCGCCCTGGTGCGGGGAGAGGAAGCGACACTGAAATACCTGCGGCGCGAGAATGGCCGGGTGCGGCTCGATCCCGCCAATTCGGCCTATGAACCGCAGATCTACGATCCGCGCGAAGTGGTGGTCCAGGGCAAGCTTGCAGGGCTGCTGCGCCGCTATCACTGATTCGGCAGGTGGCTCCCCCGGCTCCCCGTCTCGCTGCGACGCGGTGCTGACCGGGCGGGCCGCCACCAGCCGTGTTCGCCCTGCCCCTCGGCCACGGTCTGCAGTTCGGGTGCGCTGAGGTCAAAGGCCAGCCCGCCGGTCCGCGCCAGCATCGCCCGGTCCGCCTTGATCCAGCGGGGACGGCAGGAGCCGGGCAGGCGGCGGTCGGCGATCACGACATCGGCCCGCTCGCAGGCCGCAGCCAGCGCCCGCTCTTCGACCAGGTCCTTGCCCCGGGCGATCAGGAATTGCCAGGACCTCCCGCCACGCCGTAGCGCAACCGCGCAGAAATCGGCGTTGCAGCGCGCACCCGGCCAGTCCGCCAGCGCCCGGGTTTCGCCCGCCATGCCCGCCAGCTCGGTCAGGTTGTCACGGGCAAAGCTCGACCGGGTTTCGCGCAGGACCAGCAGCTCGCTGCCCTCTCCGGTTATCCCGACGTGACGGCCATCTCCCGATACCAGCACGTCCGGTGCGCGCAGATCCGTCAGCAGGATCATGCCCAGCGCCGCCGGAACCAGCCCCAGCAGCCGTACCCTGCCCTGCCAAAGCGCCAGCCAGAGACCTCCCGCCAGAAACAGGACGAAGGCCCCCTGCCCCATCGCGGGCAGGGTAGTGACCGCCCCCGGCATCGCCGCTGTCCAGTGTGCAAGCGCCAGCAAAAGTTCAAGCGACTTACCCGCCATCCACCAGAACGGCGCCCCGGCTCCGGCGAGGTCCGCCAGCAACGCCAGCGCAATCAGCGGCATCGACACGAAGGTCGTCAGCGGGATCGCGATGACATTGGCCAGCGCGCCGTAGACCCCGGCGCGGTGAAAATGGAACAGCCCGATCGGCATCAGCGCCAGCTCGATCACGACGCCGGTCAACAGCAGCATGGCCAATTGGCGCAGCCCCTTGGTCCACCAGGGCTCGTCACGCGGAGCGGTGAAGCGGCGCAGCGGCTCCGCACCGTGCAGCGCGACGATCGCAATCACCGCAGCGAAGCTCATCTGGAAGCTCGGCCCGGCAAGCGCCTCGGGCCACAGTAGCAGGATGAGGAAGGCGGCAATCGCGACCATCCGCAGGCTCAGCGGCTCACGCCCGATTGCTAATGCTCCCAGCACCAGCAGCGCGGCGACGCACGAGCGGATGGTCGGGACTTCCGCTCCGGTCAGCAGGGTATAGCCAATTCCCGCCAGCGCACCGCCGCTCGCCGCCAGCAAGGGCACCCGCACCCGCAGCGCCAGCCAGGGCCACGCGGCGAACACCTTCATCGCGAGGAAATAGGCCGCGGCGATTACCGCGCTGACGTGCAGCCCGCTGATAGACAACAAGTGGGTAAGTCCCGAATTGCGCATCGCGTCCTCGTCCGCCTCGGCGATCGCGCCCCTGTCACCGCTGGCGAAAGCCGCCGCGATCGTGCCAGGTGAACCGGTCAGGCGCGAGCGGACATGCTCGGAAAGGTCGCGCTGGATGCGGTTCAACCAGCCACCGCCCTCGCCCGGTTCCCGCACTTCGATCGGACCGAGCACCGTTCCGGTCGCGGCAATGCCCTGGAACCAGGCGGTGCGGGCGAAATCGTAGCTTCCGGGAAGCATCGGCGGGGCCGGCGGAACGAGCCGGACCCGCATCCGCAACAAGGCTCCCGTCTGCAAGCCCGCCGCGTCCTCCTGCGAATCGAGGTTGAGCCGGACCTTGATCGCCCGGCCTGTTTCGGGCTCACGGGTCGCCAGCAGCAACCTGATGCGGCTCTGAGCCGGCTGGTCCTCGCGCTCCAGCAGGCGTCCGTCGATCATCGCAACGCTCGGCCGGGCAATAGCTGGGGTGCCGACCAGCGCGGACTTGCCCCACGCCACTCCGCACCCGGCCGCGAGGGCCAGCGATGCAACAGTCAGCCCCTGCCGCAGATAAGGAAAACGCCCTTCACGCCCCAGCAGCACCCGCGCCAAGGTTGCAACCGCGATCGAGGCCATGATCAGCGCGGTCCACTGCTGGGCTGTTTGCAAGGTGAACCAGGCGGCAATCCCGGCAGCGAAAGCCACCACCGCCCAGGGCGCCCGATCGAAGCCGGCGGATTCGAGGAAATGTTCTACGCTTGCAAGGCCGCTGGACAAGTCCGCGCGCTTGGGCCAATGGCTATGTTGCAGTGCAGCGCCCGGCGGCGCTGGGCTGTCTATCGGCACTTCGGGCGGCACCACGCTGGCCATGAACAGACAAGACAGGAAGGAACCGGCAATGGCAAGCGCAAGCGCAGGAAACGGGGCAACGGCCGAGGGCCGCGGCGTCGTCACCCGCTTCGCCCCCTCGCCCACCGGCTTCCTCCACATCGGCGGCGCGCGCACCGCCCTGTTCAACTGGCTCTACGCCCGCCACCACGGCGGCAAGTACCTGCTGCGGATCGAGGATACCGACCGCGCCCGTTCCACCGAGGCGGCTATCGGAGCGATTTTCGACGGGCTCGAATGGCTGGGCCTGGCCGGAGACGAGCCGGCTGTGTTCCAGTTCTCACGGTCAGACCGGCACGCCCAGGTGGCGCACCAGTTGCTGGACGCAGGTCACGCCTATCGCTGCTACCTCACTCCCGAGGAACTCGGCGCACGCCGCGAAAAGGCGCAGGCCGAGCGGCGGCCCTTCCGTATCGAAAGCGAATGGCGCGATGCCGCGGCTGCGACCTGGCCGGAAGGTCAGCCCTATGTCGTGCGCATCAAGGCCCCCCGCGAAGGCGAAACGGTGATCGACGACCAGGTCCAGGGCCAGGTGACCGTCGCCAATGCCGAACTGGACGATTTCGTCCTGCTCCGTTCGGACGGTACGCCGACCTATATGCTGGCCGTGGTGGTGGACGATCACGACATGGGCGTGACCCACGTCATTCGCGGCGACGACCACCTGAACAACGCCTTCCGCCAGCTGGTGATCATTCGGGCGATGCATGCGATCGAAGGCGGCTGGCCCGACCCGGTCTATGCCCACGTGCCGCTGATCCACGGATCGGACGGCGCGAAGCTGTCCAAGCGCCACGGGGCGCTGGGGGTCGATTCCTACCGCGACGAACTGGGCATCCTGCCCGAGGCGCTGTTCAACTATCTGCTCCGGCTTGGCTGGGGCCACGGCGACGACGAGATCATCGCCCGCGACCAGGCGATTGAATGGTTCGATATCGGCCATGTCGGCAAGAGCCCCTCGCGCTTCGACCTGGCCAAGTTGCAGAACCTCAACGGGCACTATCTGCGCGAAGCGGACGATGCACGGCTGGCCGAACTGGTTGGCGCCCGCATCGAAGGAACAAGCGACAAGGCCCTGCTGGAACAGGCGATGCCGTTCCTCAAAGTCCGGGCCAAGGACCTGAACGAGCTGGCGGCCGGCGCCGGCTTCCTGTTCGCCCAGCGGCCGCTTACGCCCGACACCAAGGCAGAGGCGTTGCTGACACCCGAGGCGCGCGCCCTGTTGGCGCAGATTGAAGACAGGCTCGGCAAATCGGTGGACTGGAACGCAGAGGCGCTGGAAGCAGAGCTCAAGGCCATGGCCGGAGAGCTCGGCCTGGGTCTCGGCAAGCTTGCGCAACCCCTTAGGGCTGCGCTAACCGGGCAGACCACTTCCCCGGGTATTTTCGACGTTCTGGTCCTGCTGGGGCGGGACGAGAGTTTGGCGCGGATTGCCGACCAGGCGGCTGCGGCATTGCAGATTTGAGGAGGCACACAGGTGGGCAACGTTAAACTGAGCACCGGCAGCGGTGAATTCGAATATCCGGTTCTCTCGGGCAGCGTCGGCCCCGACGTGGTCGACATCCGCAAGCTGTATGGCCAGACCGGGATGTTCACCTTCGACCCGGGCTTCACCTCGACCGCGAGCTGCGAAAGCGCGCTGACGTACATCGACGGCGATGAAGGCGTGCTGCTGCACCGCGGCTATCCGATCGGCCAGCTGGCCGAAAACTCGTCGTTCATGGAAGTGTCCTACCTGCTGCTCAATGGCGAACTGCCGAGCAAGGATGAGCTGGACAGCTTTACCCGCACGATCAGCCGCCACACCATGGTGCACGAGCAGCTGACCAGCTTCTACAAGGGCTTCCGCCGCGACGCCCACCCGATGGCGATCATGTGCGGCGTGGTTGGCGCGCTTTCGGCGTTCTACCACGATTCGACCGACATCTCCGATCCGGTCCAGCGCCGGATTGCCAGCCACCGCCTGATCGCCAAGATGCCGACGATCGCGGCCATGGCCTACAAGTATTCGGTCGGTCAGCCGTTCATGTATCCGGACAACAACCTGTCCTACACCGGCAACTTCCTGAAGATGACCTTCGGCGTTCCGGCCGAGGAATACGAAGTGATCCCGGCGGTCGAAAGCGCGATGGACCGCATCTTCATTCTCCATGCCGACCACGAGCAGAACGCCTCGACCTCCACCGTGCGCCTTGCCGGTTCGTCGGGTGCTAACCCGTTCGCCTGCATCGCGGCTGGCATCGCCTGCCTGTGGGGTCCGGCGCATGGCGGCGCGAACGAAGCGGCGCTCAACATGCTCAAGGAAATCGGCACGCCCGACAAGATCCCTGAGTACATCGCCCGCGCCAAGGACAAGAACGATCCGTTCCGCCTGATGGGCTTCGGCCACCGCGTCTACAAGAACTACGACCCGCGCGCGACGGTGATGCAGCAGACCGTCCGCGAAGTGTTTGACGCGCTGAAGGTCAACGACCCGCTGTTCGAAACCGCGCTGGAGCTTGAGCACATCGCGCTCAACGATCCGTACTTCATCGACAAGAAGCTGTTCCCGAACGTCGACTTCTATTCGGGCATCATCCTCTCGGCGATCGGCTTCCCGACCGACATGTTCACCGTGCTGTTCGCCCTTGCCCGTACCGTCGGCTGGGTGGCGCAGTGGAACGAGATGATTTCCGATCCCAACCAGAAGATCGGCCGTCCGCGCCAGCTCTACACCGGCCCGACGCAGCGCGATTACGTCGCCATCGACAAGCGCTGAGCAATCGGTAATCCTCCGCCCGGGCAGGCCGCATCAAGTGGCTGCCCGGGGGAGATAATTCATGCAAATCCTGCGCTGGGTGCTGAGAGTGATCGCCGTGCTGGCGATCCTGATGGGCTTGCTTTGGATCGGCCAGGGGACTGGCGTGATCATGTGGCCCAGTTCCAGCTTCATGCTCGCCCAGCCCAAATGGGCCGTGAACGGTTCAATCCTCGCCGGTGTCGGGGTGATCGTGCTGCTTCTGCTGCGCGGTCGTCGGAGCTGAGGCGAGCAGGTCCGCGGGAACATCCAGGTTGAAGCGCGCGCCTTGTCCGGGCGCGCTCTCGACCGTCAGGTCCCCGCCCATCGCCCGCGCCAGTCGGCGCGAGATGTAGAGGCCCAGGCCCGAGCCGGTTTCGTCACTGCGACCCAGCCGCTCGAACTTCTCGAACAGCTTGGTCTGCTGGTCCTCGGACAGGCCCGGTCCTTGATCTGCCACGACCACCCGCGCCCGCGCGCCGGCGTCCTCAAGGCGAATCCAGATCTGCGAATTGTCGGGCGAATAGCGGATCGCATTGCCGACCAGGTTGAGCAGGACCTGCAGCACACGGCGGAATTCCGCGATCGCGGGCAGATGCTCGCCCAGCTTCGGCGCATCGATCGTGATGCCGCGCTCTTGCGCACGCACCCCGAGGATGCCCGCCGCACGGCGAGCGACGTCAGCGAGATCGATGCGATCCGGCGCCGTGTTGAAATCCTCCGCCTCGACCACTTCAAGATCGGCCAGGTCCTCGACCAGCGACAGCAGGTGCTGCCCTGCCGCTGCGATGTCGGCGGCATACTGGCTGTATTCCTCGGCCAACGGCCCGGCCATGCGGGTGCGGATGGTTTCCGCGTTGGCGATGATCCGCGCGATCGGCTGGCGCAGAACCGGGGCAATGTCCCGGCCGACCAGCCCTGGCGGGTTGCTGGGCATGGTGTTGCCGGTCGGCGCGGCAGGAAGCGGCGGCGGCGCGGCAAGCGGAGCATCGGCGGTCAGGCACAATTCGAACCCGGCGGGCTCACCGGCCGGAACGTCCTGCGGCAGCAAGGATGCGCGCCAGCGCCGCTCCGATCCCGGCGCGGTCAGGCTGGCGCCGTCAAGCAGGCGCCAATGGAGCGGCTGACGGTGCTCGCTTCCCTCGATCGCAACGAAGTCGGTCCAGGGCTGGCCGATCCCGGCGCGCATCGCGGCAAGCAAACCGGCGAGGTCCGCCGCTTCGCTTTCGGCGGAGACCACGCGTTGCTGGGCATCGAGCCGCGCGACAAGTTCGGCCACTGTGCGGTCGATCGCCATGCGGTGCGCGGCGATCGCGGCAACGTCTTCGGCGGGGAGCGGCGCAGTCTGCCAACTCTGTACGGCGATCCGGCATCCGCCTGCTCCATCAGGTTCGACCGACACCCAGGCAGTGACAACCTCGTTGGCGTCGCTGGCCTTGATCAGGCGGGCAAGCTTGAGGTCATAGGTGCGAACCTTGCGCACCAGTTCGAGCAGAGCCGGGATGGCGATCGTTCCGGGCAGCGTTCCGCCGCAGCGTGCCTGCAGCCCGGCCAGCGGCTCCGCCGCGGCGACCAACTGGTCATCCGCGTCGGTCCGGGCCTCCGCCAAGCAAGTGCTGCCCGCGTTCACCACTCAGACGCCCGGGTAGACCGCAGAGCGGGCGAGCAATGCTGCGGCGCGGTCGGAGCCCAGTTGATCGAAGCCTTCGGGCAGGGAGATGTCGGGATGGAGCGCGGCAAACTGCTCCTCGATGGCCGCATGCTTGATTCCGGATGCCCGCAGGGCCAGTGCGAGGCGCGCCAGTTGGCCCTCGTTGGTGGCAAGCACCGCCATGTCGCGATCCTGCCCCGAGGCCAGCGCGAGTGCGGTGAGAAACAGCCCCGCCCCGGCGTGGGTCACCGCCAGCGCCGCACTTGCCCCGCCGCCCATGCCCGCGACGAGCCGCGTCATCAGGCCAAGGCGATTGCGGCTTTCATCATAACGCGCCCGAATCGCGGCCTCGGCAGTAGCGGCGGCAGTCTGATCAGCCTCACTGTCTCCAGCGTGACTACGCAGCGTCAGCAAAGCGGCGTGGATCAGGTCGCCCGGAAGCTCCAGCACCGGCAACTGCATGCGTCGCTGAGACTGGGCAAAGCGGGCCTGCGATGCCAGCAAGGCGACAGCGATAGCAGCCGTCGCCGGGTCGGAAGAGGCAATCAGCGCCTGCAACAGCGGCGAAAGCACCGGGTCAAGGGCAAGCCGTGCCTGCAGACGTTCGGTCAATTGCCATTCAAGTGCCAGGGCATGGACATGGGCAAGGAACCCGGCATGGCCGACGAACCCGCTGACCAGCGCATCGATCCGCGCGGGATCGTGACTGCGCAATACGTCGGTACCCGACGCCTGCTCCTGCTCGTCCAGAAGCTGGGCCGCCATATCCGCCATCATCCCCCGCATCCGGGCAATGATCTCGTCGGAAAACACCGAATGCTCGTCGTTCGTCAGCAGGTGGCGCAGGATCGGGGCGATCGTGCCGACCAACGCATCTCCATGCGCGAGTTCATCGCGCATGACGGTTTCCACCGCATCGCCAGTCAAAACAGGAGCAGCACTTTCGTTCATGACGAATGCCTTAGCGCAGGCTGGTTAAGGGCGCGTTATCCGCTTTTCGCCGCGAGGGACGACGATGCCTGCGAGCAGGACGACAATTGCCGCGACGTGGACCGCCAACCAACCGAAACCCGACAAGAGCGCCGCAGCAAGCCCCATCCCGAGCAGCGCGCGGTCTTCTGCCCATGAACGCCAGCGCTCTCCCAGCGCCCGGGGCAACAGCCGCAACAGCCCCACCAGCATCAGCGCCGGGAAGAACCTGTCCCACCCCGGATGCACGGCCGGAAACTGCAAGCCCCATCCAGTCAGCAGGATCAGAACCCCATCGAGCAGCCAGCCATAGGCAGCGCGGCTGTCCAAACCACGCAGCACCGGCGCATGCTCCGCCTCGACCCGCGAAAGCAGCACCGCCGCCTCGCGCAGGACCCAGCCCAGGGCGCATATCACCAGGCCAAGCACCACAAGGTCGAACCACCCGGCAACCAGGGCAATAAGCGCCGAAACCGCGGCGGCGGCAGCAATCATTCTTGCGCCGCTGCCAGAATGGAGCAGCGCCGGACCAAGCCCGCGAACGGCAAAGCGCGCCAGCAAGCGCGCAGGGCCCAGCGGACCGTCCTCGCTGGTACGCTGGCGTATCCACAGCGGCTCAAGCGCATGGGCTTCGTCCTCACTGCGCAGAAGCGTCCAGAACGGCTTGCCATCGGCCAACGGCGGGATCGGGCGCTGCTTCACCCCGGCTTGCAGCGCAATTCGTTGCAGGGCCGACAGCGCGTCGCAATCCGGCGGGAGTTCACCCAGCGGCTCGACCAGACGGCCTGGGATACGCAGTGCCGCAGCGGAGGCATGGTTAAGGTCGATCCGTTCGAACCCCGCGGCCAGACCCTGCTCGATCGGCTGGACCAGCACCGCCTGACCCTGCCCGAGCAGGCTGAGCGCCGACTGGGCTGAGGCAAACAGGCCATCGCCCAGCGCAATCAGCTCATCCCCAGCGGTGACCAGCCCGACCAGAGCCCGGCTGTTGGCGATGACGTGGAACTGGGCGCCGACGGCCTCCGCCGCATGCTGCAATTCGATGATCGCCGGGGTTACGCCATGGGCCAGACAAACCACCCGCTCGCACTCCAGCGCAAGGGCTAGTCCCAGTTGCTGGCGGCCCACACTGAGACCGCCCACGCGCAATGCAGCGCGGGGGATCGCGCTGCCGGGTGAAGCAGGTTCCAGCATGGTCAACAGGGCGACCCGCAGCGTCTTTCTCCGCGCTATCGAGGGGAAGGACGCAATGTAGAGAAGAGCACCGCCGGTGCCAACCCCGCCCGGGAATCAGGCGTGGGCGAACTCGTCGAGAAATGCCTGAAGGCGGCGGACCACCGAGGGTTCGCCCGGAGCGGCCTCCAGTGCCTCATCGGCCAGCGCAATCAACGGTTCGGCGTGAAAGCTCGCGGCAAGACCCTTGAGGCGCAGCGCCGCCATCTGCCAGTTTCCATCGCAGCGCGACCGGCGCAGGAGATCGACCTGCCGGGCGAGGCTGTCGGCAAACGCCTGACGCAACTCGGCAAAAAGTGCTGAATCCTCGCCTGCCGCAGCAGCGAGGGTCGCATCAAGGGCTCCGGCTTCGTATGCCATGGGATCGGGAGATAGGCCGATCTGGTTAAACACGGTTTAATGCGTCCCCAATCATGGTAAACGGGCCGCATGACCGGCTCCTCGCGCATCGTCCCGCTAGACCTCAACGCCAGCGATTCCGCTTCCGCCGAGGCTGGCGAACCCATCTCTGGCGCCCTCGCTTCCCAAAGCGTGGAATGGCCGGGCGAAGACCAAATTGCCTCCAGCGCGGCGCGCTGGCCAGGCCTGCTTGCGGCGGGGCTGGCCTTGGCGGCCATTGCCGGCTGGACCACGCTGTTTGCGCTCGCCCACGGCGCGGGAATGGCCGGCGGCGGCACGCTTGCGGACTGGACCGGCTGGATCCGCGACTGGTCGATCCCTGTCCTGCTGATTGGCGTGAGCTGGCTGGTGGCAATGCGCCACAGCCGCCGCGAAGCGCGCCGGTTCGGCGAGGCGGCGATGCTGCTGGGTGACGAATCCCTCCGGCTCGAAAGCCGCCTGACGACCGTGAACCGCGAACTCAGCCTCGCCCGGGAATTCCTTGCCTCGCAGACCCGGGATCTTGAATCCCTTGGCCGGGTCGCCGCCGAGCGGCTCAGCCAGAATGCCGATCACCTGAGCGAACTGATCCGCGACAACGGCTCGCGACTGGAAACGATTGGCAACGTGAGTTCGGCGGCCCTCGAAAACATGGAGAAGCTGCGCGGCCAGCTGCCGGTAATCGCCAGTTCGGCCAAGGATGTCACCAACAACATCGGCGCGGCGGGCCGGTCGGCACAGGCGCAGCTGGAAGACCTGATTACCGGGTTCAACCGGCTCAACCAATTCGGCCAGGCCAGCGAACGCCAGGTCGAAGCCCTGCGCGGCATCGTCGATCAGACCCTGGCCGCATTCGCGCTCCAGGCCGAACAGCTCGACGAAATAGCGAGCCAAAGGTTTGCCGCGCTCAATGCGCGCAGCGAGGAGTTCCGGACCCAGCTCGATTCCCACGAGGTCGAAGCGCTCGCCGCAATTCGCACCCGCGCGGCGGCAATGGGCGAGGAACTTACGGCGACCCGGGCGAAACTTGACGAACAGGAAGCGGAAAGCCTGACGTCGCTCCGTGCTCGTCTGGGCGCCCTGCGCGACGAAAGTTCGGCCATGACCCGCGCCCTGCGCGAGGGCGAGGAGGCTGCGCTTGAAACCTGGGCGCTTGCCGTGCGGCGGCTAGAAGGGGATCTCGACAAGGCGGTTGCCGAACTGGCCGCAATGGACGAACGCGCGGTCGAATCGGCGCGCCAGCGCATCGCCGCACTGCAGGACGAGGCCGCCGAAGTGCGGGACTACATGGCAGAGCGCGATGCGCTGTTTGCGGAGGAGATGGAACGGCGGCGCATCGGGCTGGAAGCGAGCCAGACCGAATTCGCAGATAGTCTTGCTGCGCGGATGGTCCAACTCGACGAGACGATCGCCAGGCGCCATGCTGCCCAGCAGGATCAGGCGAGAGCAATCGCCAAGCAGGGCGATGCGGCTGCCACGCGGCTGGCCGACATTGCCCGCCATCTCGATGCCGCCTCGCGGCTCGGCAGTGAGGCGGAGCAGCGCATTGCGGCGAGCCTTGACACGCTCTCCGCGCGACTGACCCAGAGCCGAGAGGCGCTGAGCGGCACTGACACGGCCATTGCGACCCTGACCGATGGCAGCGTTCGCCTGCTCGAACTGATCCAGGCGAGCGTCCAGCATTCCGGCAGCGAACTGCCCCAGGCCATCGGCCGCGGCGAAGCGAAACTGGCCGAACTGGAACAGCGGGCCGACAACCTGCGCACAAGCGTGAGCGCAGCAGAGGAAGCGGGCATCGCGCTACGTGCCTCGCTGGCTCAGATCGACGAGCTTCATGTCAGGATCGAACAGCGCGGCAGTGCGCAAGCCGAAGCGGTTGAGCAGCTGAGGGACGCGCTGGACGGAGTGCGGAGCGAAACGCTTGCCCAGGCCGAAGCCGCACAGGCTGCCTTGCAGCGCGCGATCGATGACCTCAATGAAGCGAGCCGCCAGGCTGTCGCCGGGATCGAGGAACAGAGCGCCGCGGCTGTCGCCGCGCTTGCCGCCCGGCTTGGCGAAAGCAGCGCCGCGGCGATCGACCAGGCGATCAGCCAGAGCACGGCTCAGGTGGCCGGCCAGCTCGAACAGGCCGCGGCCCACGCGGCGGGGGTCAGCCGCGAGGCAGCGGTGCAGCTTCGCGATCAGCTGGCCAAGGTCAGCGAACTCACCAGCCATCTCGAGCGGCGCGTCGCCCATGCCCGCCAGCGGGCCGAAGAGCAGGTCGACAACGATTTCGCCCGCCGCGTTGCGCTGATTACCGAGGCGCTCAATTCGAACGCGATCGATATCGCCCGGGCGATGGATGCCGACGTGACCGATACCGCCTGGGCGGCCTACCTCAAGGGGGATCGGGGCATCTTCACTCGCCGCGCCGTCCGCCTGCTCGAAGCTCCCGAGGCCAAGGCGGTCGTGCAGCTCTACGAAGCCGATACGGGCTTCCGAGACAACGTCAGCCGATACATCCACGATTTCGAAGCGATGCTGCGCCAGCTGCTGTCGACCCGCGACGGCCATGCACTCGGCGTCACCCTGCTCTCTTCCGACATGGGCAAGCTCTATGTCGCGCTGGCCCAGGCGATCGAGCGGTTGCGCGGTTAGGTGTGCGAGCCGTCGTAGTTCGGCGGCCCACCCGTGAAATCGAGCATGGCCGGCGTGATCCACCCGAAGGTGTAGTTCGCGTAGTAAAGCCCGAACAGGACCAGGGCGAGAACGGTCGCGCGTTTCGCGATCCGTCCGGGCTGAAAATGGGCCGGGGCGCTGTCGGCCTGCCCGGGGATCTTGGCAATGCCGGCCTCGTCGTGGGTACGCACCCCGAACGGCAGGACCATGAATGCGCTCATCACCCAGAACAGTGCATAGATCGCGATAATCGAGGTCAGCTTCATCGGCTTCAATGCTCCGGCAGGATCACCCGCACCTGTGGTTTCTTGCCCGACCAGCGCTGCGCAGCCCGCCGCGCGGCAAGACGGGCGGCTTCGGTCACAGCTTCGCGGTCGTGGCGCTGGCCGCCCTTCAGCTTGGCAAGCGCGGCCTTCACATCGGCGCAGGCCTCTTCGATGAAATCGTCCTGATCCTCGTCGAGCGGCAGGCCGATGCTTTCCACATGGACCCGGCCCTTGCCGTCAAGCACCACGATCACCAGACCGCTGGAGGCGAGCCGGCGGCGCATGACCATGGCTTCGCCATCAGCAGGCGTAATGATGTCGCCATCGAGCACGAGCCGCCCTGCGCGCACCTCGTCGATCTTGCCCGGTTTGCCCGGCGCGAGCCGGATAAGATCGCCGTTCTCCTGAACCACGGTCTTGCCGATCCCGCAGGCCCGGCCGAACCGCGCCTGCTCCTTCATGTGCCGGACCTCGCCGTGGACGGGCAGGAGAATCTCGGGGCGGATCCAGCCATAGAGTGCCTGGAGCTCCGGACGACCGGGATGGCCGGAGACGTGGATCGGGCTCTGCCGGTCGGTAACCAGGGTGATATCCCGCGCAGCCAGGCGGTTCTGGATGCGGCCGATCGCGATTTCATTGCCGGGTATCTGGCGGCTGGAGAACAGCACGACGTCCCCCGCCTCCAGCGCGATGGGATGGTTGTCCTCGGCAATCCGGCCCAGCGCGGCTCGGGGTTCACCTTGCCCGCCGGTAGCGACGATCAGCACCTCGCCGCGCGGCAGACCCATCGCCGTATCGAAATCGATCACGTCCGGCAGGTTCTTGAGGTAGCCCGACGACTTGCCGGTGCGGATGATCCGGTCAAGCGAACGACCAGCCACGCACAGCTGGCGATGGCTGGCCCGCGCGACCTCGCCCAGCGTTTCGAGCCGGGCGACGTTCGAGGCAAAGGTGGTGACCACCACCCGCTTGCCATGATGACGCTTCACTTCCTCGATCAGCGAGCGGCGGACATCGCCTTCCGATCCCGAAGCCTTCGGGTTGAACACGTTGGTCGAATCGCAGACCAGCGCCAGGACGCCTTCGTCGCCGATCTTCGTCAGTTCCTCGACCGAGGCAGGAACCCCGACCAGCGGTTCGTCATCAAGCTTCCAGTCGCCGGTATGGAAAATCCGGCCATAGGGCGTGTCGATCAGCAGGGCATTACCCTCGGCAATCGAGTGGGCCAGCGGCACGTAGCGCACGCCGAACGGCCCAAGCTCGAACCGGTCGAGATGATCGATCACCCGCAGTTCAACGCTGCCGTGGATGCCAGCCTCTTCCAGTTTTTCAGCCACGAGCCGCGCGGTGAACGGGGTTGCATAAAGCGGAACGCCCAGTTCCTGCGCGAAATAGGGCACCGCGCCGATATGATCCTCATGCGCGTGGGTCAGCACCACGCCGAGCAGATCCTTGCGCCGTTCCTCGATGAATTCGAGGTCGGCGAAGACCAGTTCGATCCCCGGATATTCCGCTGCGCCGAAGGTCATGCCGAGGTCGACCATCAGCCACTTGCCATCGCAGCCGTAGAGATTGACGTTCATGCCAATCTCGCCCGAGCCACCGAGTGCGCAGAACAGCAGTTCCTTGCCTGGCTTCATGTCCGATCCGTTCGCGTTGCGTAGAGCTGCGCCAAACCTCGCAGGGTCAGTTCAGGTTCAACCCGATCGAACAGATCCGCATGCCGCTGGAACAGGGCGGCCAGCCCGCCCGTGGCGATCACCTTCACCGGGCGGCCGATTTCTTCCTTCATGCGGCGAATCATGCCCTCGATCATGCTGACATAGCCCCAGTAGATGCCGATCTGCATCTGCCCGACAGTGTCGCGCCCGATCACGCTCGATCCGGGAGGCGGCTCGATCGCGATGCGCGGCAGCATGGCCGCGGCCTCATAGAGCGCATCGAGCGACAGGCTGACACCGGTGGCAATGCTGCCGCCCATATAAGCCCCGTCAGCGCCGATGTGGTCAAAGGTCGTCGCCGTGCCGAAGCTGATCACGATCTTGTCACCCGGCTCCAGCGCCTGTGCGGCAATGGCATTGACCGCGCGGTCCGCGCCGAGCGCGCGCGGCTCATCCACCTTGAGCGCGATGCCCCACTCGATTGGCGGCTTGCCCGCGATCAGCGCATCGGTACCGAAGTACTTCTGCGACAGGACCTGAAGGTTGTGCAGCGCGCGCGGCACCACCGTTGCGATGATCACATCGCTGATGTCGGTGCGCGAGTAACCCTCCATCCGGAGCAACTGGTCGAGCCAGACCGCGTATTCGTCCGCCGTACGCTTGGGATCGGTAGCGATGCTCCAGCGCTGGAGGATCTTCCCCGCATCGTCGACCAGCGCGAACTTCACGTTGGTGTTGCCGTTGTCGATCGCGATCAGCATCAGTCGTCCCCATTTGCCCCAAGGCGCACTTCGCCCGCATGGATCGTGCGGGTCGTGCCGTCAGCGAGCCGCAGTTGCAAGGCTCCATCGCTGGCGAGCCCCGCGAATGTCCCTTCAATCGGCACTTCGCCCGGCTCTCCCACCCGCAGTACAGTGCCTGCCGGGTGCGCCGCCGCCAGCCAGCGCCGGATCAGCGGTTCAAGCCCGTAGGTCCGCCAACCGATCAATTCCGCGGCAAAGCGCCGCGCCAGCTCGCCGGCGAAGGCATCGCGGTCCGGCGCAGGGCCGAACGCGGACAACGCAACCGTGCGCCGATCCGGAAGATCGGGCGCAGCGGCAAGGTTCACGCCGATGCCGACGACCACCGCCCCGCCGCTTGCTTCGAGCAGGATGCCGCTGAGCTTCGCGCCATCGACCAGCAGGTCGTTCGGCCATTTCAGCAAAGCGAGATGCGGCGGCGGTACGTGCAGCGATACCGTTTCGTGCAGCGCAAGTCCG
Organism: Novosphingobium sp.; assembly: GCA_041912655.1. Taxonomy (GTDB): domain Bacteria; phylum Pseudomonadota; class Alphaproteobacteria; order Sphingomonadales; family Sphingomonadaceae; genus Novosphingobium. The sequence goes on from JAYRMP010000001.1 coordinate 18,084, forward strand.
GCGAGCAGTGCCAGACTGGGCGCTGGTGGGTCGCCCGGCGCGGGGCGAACCACGGTGGAGCCCATGAAGTTGCCGAAGCCATCGAACCAGGTGCGCCCCTGCCTGCCCCGCCCCGCGCCCTGGCGATCGGCGACCAGCCAGTCGCCCTCGGCCACCGTCTCGCCGGCTGTGAGCGCAGCAGCGAGATCGGCGTTGGTCGAGCCGGTTTCGGAAACGAAGCGGATCAAGCCGCCGTCATGAGCGCAGCGACGGCCAGGTCAGCAAGCGCCGTCAGGCACTTCACCACCAGGTAACCCAGCGGCGAGAGGAACAGCACGCATAGCGCAAGGACCGCCTGGTGCACCCAGTCGCTCTTGCCCAGCGCCTTGCCCGCCGGTTCGTCGAAGTACATGACCTTGACTACCTTGAGGTAATAGAACGCGCCGACCACGCTGCCGAGCACGCCCAGCACCGCAACCCAGAACATGCCGGCCTGAACCGCGGCCTGGAACACCACCAGCTTGCCCCAGAAGCCGAGCAGCGGCGGGATGCCGGCGAGGCTGAACATCACCACGGCAAGGCTCGCGGCCAGCACCTTGCGCTCGCGCGAGAGGCCGGCGAGGTCGGCAATCGCCTCGACCGGATTGCCCTCGGCGTCGCGCAGCATGAGCACGGCGACGAACCCGCCGATCGTCATCGCGACATAGATCGCGAGGTAGATCAGCATGGCCGAGGCACCAGCGGGCGTTGCGGTCGCAAGGCCGATCAGCAGGAAGCCGACGTTGTTGATCGAAGAATAGGCCAGCAGGCGCTTGATGTTGGTCTGCCCGATTGCGCCCAGCGCGCCCCAGTAGACCGAGGCCAGCGCGGCGAAGATCACGATCGGCTGCCAGGCCGGGGCCTGGGTGCCAAAAGCCTTGAGCGCGACGATCATCGTCAGCGCAAGGGCCGCAACCTTGGGCGCAGAGGCGAAGAAGGTGGTGACCGGGGTCGGCGCACCTTCATAGACGTCCGGCGTCCACATGTGGAACGGCACCGCGCTGATCTTGAAGGCCAGGCCCGCCAGCACGAAGACCAGCGCGAAGGCCGCGCCTGCCGGGAGCCCGCCCTTGAACGCGGCGGCGATGCCGGCAAAGTCGGTCGTCCCCGTGAACCCATAGGTCAGGCTCATGCCGAACAGCAGGATGCCGCTGGCGAGCGAACCAAGCACGAAATACTTGAGGCCCGCTTCCGCCGAACGGTCGTCGGTCTTGAGGAAGGCGGCGAGGACATAGGCCGCGAGCGAATTGAGTTCGAGCCCGATATAGAGCGTCAGCAGGTTGGTCGCCGAGACCATCATGCTCATGCCCAGCACCGCGAACAGCACCAGCACCGGATATTCCACCCGCATCGCCCGGTAGCGTTCGAAGAACTGCGGGGCGACCAGCAGCGAGGCACCGGCGGCGGCGTAGATCAGCAGCTTGGCGGCAGTCGCGAAGGCATCCGCCACGAACAGGCCGCTGAAGGCCAGCGTTTCCGGCCCCTTGGCGCCAGAGAACAGCGCCGGAGCAGTCAGGAACGCGGCGACAGCGAGGACGCCGACCGCAACCCATGTCGCGGCGCGCGCCGCGGTGCGGCCATTGGCCCAGGCGGAGACGAGCAGGATCACCAGCCCGGACAGGCTGAGAAGAACTTCGGGCGCAGCAAGGCGCAGAGACTGCAACCAGTCCATCAGTGCGCTCCCCCGTGCGCGGCAGTTTCATGAGATTGGGCTTCGTGGGCCGCAGCCGGATTGCCCGCGGTCAGGCGGGCATCGCCGGCAGGACGAGCCTCGGCAAGGCGCGCATCAAGCGCGGCGATATCCGCACGCATCGGCGCCAGGAAGCTTTCGGGATAGACGCCCATCCACAGCACCACGGCTGCGATCGGGGCCAGCATCAGCCATTCGCGGGCGCTGAGATCAGGCATCGCGGCGGCGTCGGCGTTCTTCTGGTCGCCGAAGGCAACGCGGCGATAGAGGTAGAGCATGTAGCCCGCCCCCAGGATGATCCCGGTGCCGGACACCAGCGCCACCCAGCTCGACATCTTGTAGATGCCGATCAGCGCCAGGAATTCGCCCACGAAACCGCTGGTGCCGGGCAGGCCCACCGAGGCCATCGTGAACAGCATGAACAGCAGCGCATACTTCGGCATGTTGATCGACAGGCCGCCGTAACGATCGATCTCGCGCGTGTGCAGCCGGTCGTAGATCACCCCGACGCACAGGAACAGTGCGCCCGAAACCAAGCCGTGGCTCAGCATCACGACCATCGAGCCTTCGAGCCCCTGGACGTTGAAGGCAAACAGCCCGACCGTAACGATCGCCATGTGTGCGACCGACGAATAGGCGATCAGCTTCTTCATGTCGTGCTGCACCAGCGCGACGAGGCTGGTGTAGACCACCGCGACCATCGACAGGATGAAGATCAGCCAGGCGAAGTCGGCGCTGGCCTGCGGGAACATCGGCAGCGAGAAGCGGATGAAGCCGTAGCCGCCCATCTTCAGCAACACGCCCGCCAGGATCACCGAACCGGCGGTCGGCGCCTGCACGTGGGCATCGGGCAGCCAGGTATGGACCGGCCACATTGGCATCTTCACCGCGAAGCTGGCGAAGAAGGCCAGCCAAAGCCACTTCTGGGCACCCGCCGGGAAGTCATAGGCCATCAGCGTCGGGATGTCGGTCGTGCCGGTCTCGTTGATCATCCACAGCATGGCGATCAGCATCAGCACCGAACCGAGCAGCGTGTAGAGGAAGAACTTGTAGCTGGCGTAGATCCGCTCCGCCCCGCCCCAGATGCCGATGATCAGGTACATCGGGATCAGGCCGGCTTCGAAGAAAATGTAGAACAGCAGCAGGTCCTGCGCCGCGAACACGCCGATCATCAGCGTTTCCATCAGCAGGAACGCGGCCATGTATTCGCCGACGCGCTTTTCGATCGACTGGCTGGCGAGGATGCAGATCGGCATCAGGAACACCGACAGCATGATCAGCATCAGCGCGATGCCGTCGATGCCCAGCTTCCAGGCGAAGCCCTGGAACAGCGCAACGTTCTCCCGGAACTGCCACTGCGCGCCGCCGATGTCATACTGCGCCCAGAGCACCGCCCCGAGCACGAGATCGATCAGCGTCGCGATCAGCGCGATGGTGCGCGCCGCCGCAGCTCCGGAAAACAGGCAGGCAAGCGCCCCGACCAGCGGAACCGCCAGCATCAGCGAGAGGATGGGAAATCCGGACATATCAGTTCACCATCGCCCAGGTGATCGCGGCGGTCACGCCAAGCAGCATGACCAGTGCATAGGAATAGAGGTAGCCCGACTGGACCCGCTGCGCGGCGCGGGTGCCCTGCAGCACCAGCCAGGCCGAACCGTTGGGACCGAAGCGGTCGATGAACCCGACGTCGCCCAGTTTCCAGAACTGCCGCCCGAACCAGAATGCGGGCCGCACGAAGACCAGGTTGTAAAGCTCGTCGAAGTACCACTTGTTGAAGAAGAACAGGTACAGCGGCCGGACGGCGGCGGCGAACTTCGCCGGGAAGCCGGGGTTGGCGATATAGCCGTACCAGGCGACCGCGAGGCCCGTGAGCATCACCGCGAACGGCGCCCACTTCACCCAGGTCGGCACGCCGTGCATCGCGTGGATCAGGTGTTCGCTGAACGCCACGCTGCCCTGCCAGAAGTGGCCAGTGCCCTCGCTGACGAACGAGTGGTGGAACAGGTAGCCCGCAAACACCGCGCCCAGCGACAGGACAATCAGCGGCACCAGCATCGGCAGCGGGCTTTCGTGCGGGTGGTAACCCGCAGTGCCATCGTCGTGCTTGGCGTGGCCATGATCATGCCCGTGATCGCCGTGACCGTGATGGTCATCGTGAACCGCATGCTGGATATGCTCCGACTGGTCCCAGCGCGGCTTGCCGAAGAAGGTCAGGAAGACCAGGCGCCACGAATAGAAGCTGGTCAGCAGCGCGGCGGTGATGCCCATCCAGAAGCCTAACCGACCGCTGACGGAAGCACTGCCGTAGGCCGCCTCGAGGATCGAATCCTTCGAATAGAAGCCCGCGAAGCCGAATACGTCGACGATGCCGACGCCGGTGATCGCCAGCGTGCCCATCATCATCGCCCAGTAAGTGAGCGGGATCTTCTTACGCAGGCCGCCGTAGTAGCGCATGTCCTGCTCGTGATGCATGGCATGGATCACCGAACCGGCGCCGAGGAACAGCAGGGCCTTGAAGAAGGCGTGGGTGAACAGGTGGAACATCGCCGCGCCCGGCGCGCCGACGCCCGCTGCCACGAACATGTAGCCCAGCTGCGAACAGGTCGAATAGGCGATGACGCGCTTGATGTCCCACTGCGTCGTGCCGACGGTGGCCGCGAAGAACAGCGTAGCCGCGCCCACGTAAGTCACCACGTGCATCGCCGTCTCGCTGACGGCGAACATCGGCGAGAGGCGGCAGACCATGAAGACGCCGGCGGTAACCATCGTCGCCGCGTGGATCAGCGCCGAAACCGGGGTCGGGCCTTCCATCGCGTCAGGAAGCCAGGTGTGCAGGCCCAGCTGCGCCGACTTGCCCATCGCGCCGATGAACAGCAGCACGCACAGGATCGTCATCGTATCCCACTGCATACCCAGGAAGTGGATGGTCGAACCAGCCATGCCCGGCGCGCGCACCAGAATTTCCGGGATCGACACGGTGTTGAACACCAGGAAGGTCCCGAAAATGCCGAGCATGAAGCCAAGATCGCCCACGCGGTTGACCACGAAGGCCTTGATCGCGGCGGCGCTGGCCGACGGCTTGCGGAACCAGAACCCGATCAGGAGATACGAGGCAAGGCCAACGCCTTCCCAACCAAAGAACATCTGCACCAGGTTGTCCGCCGTCACCAGCATCAGCATGGCGAAGGTGAACAGCGACAGGTAGGCGAAGAAGCGCGGCTGGTCCGGGTCCTCGGACATGTAGCCCCAGGAATAGAGGTGGACGAGCGCCGAGACGGTGGTGATCACCACCAGCATGACCGCAGTCAGCGTGTCGACCCGCAGCGCCCAGTCAAAGCTCAGGCTGCCCGACTGGACCCAGTGCAGCACGGGCACAACGTGCGCTTCGGCATGACCGCCGAGGAAGCCGAGGAAGATCGGCCAGGACAGCGCGCACGAAACGAACAGCGCGCCGGTGGTCAGCGACTTGGCGACGGTATTGCCCAGCGCCCGGTTGCCGAGCCCGGCAATCGCCGAGGCCAGCAGCGGCAGGAATACGATGAGGAGGATCGGATCCACGAGGCCTTACCCCTTCATCCGGTTGACGTCGTCGACGGCAATGGTGCCGCGATCGCGGAAATAGATGACGAGGATCGCGAGGCCGATGGCCGCTTCGCCCGCCGCGACGGTGAGCACGAACATCGCGAAGATCTGCCCGGTCAGGTCGTGCAGGAAGCTGCTGAACGCGACCAGGTTGAGGTTCACCGACAGCAGGATCAGCTCGATCGCCATCAGGATGACGATCACGTTCTTGCGATTGAGGAAGATCCCCAGCACGCCCAGCACGAACAGGATCGAGCTGACCGCGACATAGTGTTCAATTCCGATCACAGCTGAACCCCCTTGCCGACTTCAGGCTGCATGTTGACGGTCGCCTCTTCCGGCCGCCGCGCATTCTGGCGCGGCACGTTCTGGCCGCGCACACCCGGGCGCTTGCGGTGGGTCAGCACGATCGCGCCGACCATCGCGACGAGCAGGATGATGCCCGCCGCTTCGAAGAGGAACAGGTACTTGGTGTAGAGCAGCTGGCCGATCGCCTGGATGTTGCTGACGTCAGCCGCCGGGGTTGCCGAACCATCGGGCGTGCCGAGCGCGATCCCGCCCTGCCCCACGGCGCCAAGGCCCAGCAGCAGTTCGCCAGCCAGCACCGCCGCGAGCAGCAGGCCCAGCGGGAAGTTGCGGATGAACCCGGCGCGCAGTTCGGCGAAGTCGATGTCGAGCATCATCACGACGAACAGGAACAGCACCGCGACCGCACCGACGTAGACGATCACCAGCAGCATGGCGATGAATTCGGCGCCGAGCAGGACCATGAGGCCCGCCGCGTTGAAGAAGGCGACGATCAGCCACAGCACCGAATGGACCGGGTTGCGCGACAGGATCGTCAGGCTGGCCGCCACGAGCATGATCGCGGCGAAGAGGTAGAAAGCGAAGAGCTGGATCATGGCTGCGCGCCCCTACCGGTACGGTGCGTCGGCTTCAAGGTTAGCGGCCAGAGCGCGCTCCCACTTGTCCCCGTTCGCCAGCAATTTGGCCTTGTCGTAGAGCAGTTCCTCGCGCGTTTCGGTCGCGTATTCGAAGTTCGGCCCCTCGACGATGGCATCGACCGGGCAGGCTTCCTGGCAGAAGCCGCAGAAGATGCACTTGGTCATGTCGATGTCATAGCGCGTGGTGCGGCGGCTGCCGTCCTCACGCGGTTCGGCTTCGATTGTGATCGCCTGCGCCGGGCAGGTCGCCTCGCACAGCTTGCAGGCGATGCAGCGCTCTTCCCCGTTGGGATAGCGGCGCAGCGCGTGTTCGCCGCGGAAGCGGGGCGACAGCGGGTTCTTCTCGAAGGGATAGTTGATGGTCGCCTTGGGCCTGAAGAAGTACTTCAGGGTCAGCCAGTGCGCCTTCACGAATTCCCAGAGGGTGAAGCTCTTGACGAGCTGCGCGAGTGTCATGCGCCGTACCTCGTGAACATCAGGTAGCCGCTCACCAGGACGACGAACAGCAGCGAAACGGGGAGAAACACCTTCCAGCCCAGGCGCATCAGCTGGTCATAGCGATAGCGCGGCACCGTGGCCTTCACCCACGAGAAGATGAAGAAGAAGACGAAGATCTTGATGAACAGCCACAGCCAGCCCGGGATCAGGTAGAGCGGAGCCCACTCGACCGGCGGCAGCCACCCGCCCCAGAACAGCGTCGCGTTGAGCGCGCACATCAGCAGGACGTTGGCATATTCGCCCAGCCAGTAGAGCGCGAAGGCCATCGACGAGTATTCGGTCTGGTAACCGGCGACTAGCTCGCTCTCCGCTTCGGTCAGGTCGAACGGCGCGCGCTGGGTTTCGGCCATGCCCGAGATCAGGAACATCACCGCCATCGGGAACAGCATCGGATTGAACCCGAAGCCGTTGAAAATGCCGAGGATGTTGTGCTCGCGCTGGGCCAGGACGATCGCGTTCATGTTGAACGAATCCGCCCAGAGCACGACGCAGATCAGGATGAAACCGATCGAGACTTCGTAGGAGATCATCTGCGCCGAGGCGCGCATCGCCGAGAAGAACGGATACTTGGAATTCGAAGCCCAGCCCGCGATCACCGTGCCGTAGACGCCGAGCGAGGAGATCGCGAGGACGTAGAGCAGGCCGACGTTGATGTCCGCCAGGATTGCGCCCGAATTGAACGGGATCACCGCCCAGGCCATCAGCGCGACGGTGAAGGTGATGATCGGCGCGATCAGGAACAGGCCCTTGTTGGCCGCCGCCGGAATGATGGTTTCCTGCAGCATGACCTTGAGACCGTCGGCGAAGCTCTGCAGCAGGCCCCAGGGGCCGACCACGTTCGGCCCGCGCCGCAGCGCCATCGCCGCCCAGATCTTGCGGTCGGCATAGATGATCATCGCCACGCTGAGCATCAGCGGCAGGGCGATGAGCAGGATGCCCGCGACGGTCGCGGTCAGCCAGGCCCATTCGTAGGGCATCCATTGTCCGAAGAATTCGGTCATTCCGCCGCCTCCGCGAAGTCTTCACCGTGCAGCAGTTCCGCCGAGCAGCGCTGCATGGTCTCGCTCGCCCGAGCGATCGGGTTGGTGAGGTAGAAGTCCTTGACCGGGTAGGCCTCGATCACGCCTTCGGCCTTGGCCTTGCCGGCCTTCGGCAACGCGCCGTAATCAGCCAGGCCTTCGCGGCCCAGCGCCGGAACTTCGGCGGCCATCGCGGCGCGCAGTTCGTCGAAGCTGTCGAAGCCGACCGTCACGCCCAGCGCGTCGGCCATGGCCCGCAGGATCGTCCAGTCCTCGCGCGCGTCACCCGGTGCGAACACGGCCTTGTCGGCGCGCTGCACGCGGCCTTCGGTGCTGACGTAGGTCCCGGCCTTCTCGGTAAAGGCGGCAGCCGGCAGGATCACGTCCGCCGCATGGGCGCCCTTGTCGCCGTGGTGGCCGATGTAGACGATCATCGAACCGGCAAAGCGGGTGTAGTCCACCTCGTCCGCGCCGAGCGAGATCACCATCTTCGGCTTGGCGTCGACCAGATCGGCGATCCCGCCCTGCTGGAAGTAGCCGAGCATCAGCCCGCCCATCCGCGAGGCCGAGAAGTGCAGCGCGTTGAAGCCGTTCCAGCCCTCGCGGACCATCTTGTACTTCTCGGAAAGGGCAAGGCACGCCTCGAGCGCGCCCTTGGCGAGGCCCGCGCCGCCGATGATCAGCGCGGGACGCTCCGCCGCCTTCAGCGCCGCGTCGGCATCCTTGGGCAGCTTGTTGAGCACGGCCAGATCGTTGCCGAGGAAGGTGACCGGATAGGTCGTTTCCCATTCCGGCCCGACCACAAAGATCTTCGCGCCGCGCTTCGCCGCCTTACGCAGCCGCGCATTGAGCACCGCGGCTTCCCAGCGGACATGGCTGCCGACGATCAGCAGGGCGTCGGTTTCCTCGATCCCGGCGAGGCCGGAATTGAAGTTCACCGCCGCCAGGTTGGTGCAGTCATAAGCGAGGCCGGTCTGACGGCCCTCGAGCAGGCTGGAGCCAAGCGCCCCGGCCAGCTTCTTCGCCGCGAACAGGGTTTCGCAATCGACCATGTCGCCTGCGAGCACAGCGACGCTGCTGCCCGGGTTGATCTTCGCAACCGCAGCCAGCGCCTCTTCCCAGGTCGCCGCTTCCAGCTTGCCGTCGCGGCGCAGCCACGGGCGGTCGAGGCGGCGGCGGGTCAGGCCGTCGACCTGGAAGCGAGCCTTGTCGCTCAGCCACTCCTCGTTGACGTCATCGTTGACGCGCGGGAGCACACGCAGGACCTCGCGGCCCCGGCTGTCGATCCGGATGTTGGAGCCGAGCGCGTCGGACACGTCGATGCCGAGCGTCTTCTTCAGCTCCCACGGCCGCGCCTCGAAGGCATAGGGCCGGCTGGTCAGCGCGCCGACCGGGCAGAGGTCGATGACGTTGGCCGAAAGCTCGTGCGCCGAGGCCTTCTCCAGATAGGTGGTGATCTGCATCGCCTCGCCGCGATACAGCGCGCCGATCTCGTCCACGCCCGCGATCTCTTCGCTGAAGCGCACGCACCGGGTGCACTGGATGCAGCGGGTCATCACCGTCTTGATCAGCGGGCCCATGTACTTCTCGGTCACGGCCCGCTTGGGCTCGTGATAGCGCGAGTGGCCGCGACCATAGGCAACCGACTGGTCCTGCAGGTCGCATTCGCCGCCCTGGTCGCAGATCGGGCAATCAAGCGGGTGGTTGATGAGGAGGAACTCCATCACCCCTTCGCGCGCCTTCTTGACCATCGGGCTGTCGGTCTTGATCACCTGGCCTTCGGCAGCGGGCAGCGCGCAGCTCGCCTGCGGCTTCGGCGGCCCGGGGGCGACCTCGACCAGGCACATCCGGCAATTGCCGGCGATGCTGAGGCGCTCGTGATAGCAGAAGCGCGGGATTTCCTTGCCGGCCAGCTCGCATGCCTGCAGCACGGTCGCGCCGGCAGGGACTTCGAGTTCAAGGCCGTCTACGGTTACCTTGGGCATTACGAGCTCGCTCCATTCGAGGTCGCGGCGTGGGACAGGCGATAGAGGGCGACCGCGAAGGCGCTCCTCAAGGTCTCGCGATCGAACCCGGCGGTCTCGCCGGGTGCCAGGCACTCGCTCATCGCGGGAGCCAGGGCCTTGATCGCGGTCAGTTCCGCGTCGGTATCGATCGGGGTGTCGATCACGGCGCGCGATTGCGCCGGTTCGCGCCGGACAATGCATTCCCCGAACTTGAGACGGGTGTTGGTCAGGACCTTCTTGGCGATCCCGCGCTGCTGCGCCTCGATCCGCTCCGGCGCGAGCGGCTTGCCCGCCTTGTCGGTGGTGCGGACCGGGGTCGGTTCGACATAGGCCAGCGGTTTGACGGATGCGAAGCCGACCGCAGGAAGAGTGATCCCGTCAGCCTTGATCAGCGCCTCGGCCAGCGTTCCGAGCATGGCGTCGTTGCTCATGATCGTGATCATGTTGCTCTTGGGCATGCATTCGCCTTGCACCAGGCGCTTGCCGGACCGTTCAAGCGACTTCCAGTCGCCGCCGGCCAGAACCAGCGAGCGCGCCAGGTCATGCTCCCGCTTGACGACGCACTGCCCCATGAAGGCCAGGACCCGGCGGCCCTCTTCCTTGCTCAGCATCTCGACCGGACGCGCTTGCGCGCTCGCCGGCAGTGCCGTCGTCAGGACCAGGGTCAAGGCGAGCCGAAGTTTCACTCCGCAGCCTCGCGCACGTTCTCGGCGATCCGGCGCTCGATTTCGGGGCGGAAATGCCGGATCAGGCCCTGGATCGGCCAGGCAGCCGCATCGCCCAGCGCGCAGATGGTGTGACCTTCGACCTGCTTGGTCACATCCCACAGCATGTCGATCTCGGCCACGTCGGCATCGCCGGTGCGCAGGCGTTCCATCACGCGCCACATCCAGCCCGTGCCTTCGCGGCAGGGGGTGCACTGGCCGCAGCTTTCGTGCTTGTAGAAGTAGGACAGGCGGCTGATCGCGCGGACGATGTCGGTCGACTTGTCCATGACGATGACCGCCGCCGTGCCGAGGCCGGAGCCCACCGCGCGCAGGCCGTCAAAGTCCATCGGCGCGTCCCAGATTTCGGCGGCCGGGACCAGCGGGACCGAGGAGCCACCGGGGATCACCGCCAGCAGGTTGTCCTTGCCGCCGCGAATGCCGCCGCAGTGCTTTTCGATCAGTTCGCTGAACGGGATCGACATGGCCTCTTCGACCACGCACGGCTTTTCGACATGGCCGCTGATCTGGAACAGCTTGGTGCCCTTGTTGTTGTCGCGCCCGAAGGACGAGAACCAGGCCGCGCCGCGCCGCAGGATCGTGGGGGCAACCGCGATCGATTCGACGTTGTTGACCGTGGTCGGGCAGCCATAGAGGCCCGCGCCAGCCGGGAACGGAGGCTTGAGCCGCGGCTGGCCCTTCTTGCCTTCGATCGATTCGATCATCGCGGTCTCTTCGCCGCAGATGTAGGCGCCGGCGCCGCGGTGGACGAAGACGTCGAAATCGTAGCCCGACTTGCAGGCGTTCTTGCCGATCAGGCCCGCGTCATAGGCTTCCTGCACGGCGGCAAACAGCGTCTCCGCCTCACGGATGTATTCGCCGCGAATGTAGATGTAGGCGGCCCGCGCGCGCATCGCGAAACCGGCGACCAGCGCGCCCTCGATCAGCTTGTGCGGATCGTGGCGGATGATCTCACGGTCCTTGCACGAACCGGGTTCGGATTCGTCGGCGTTGATGACCAGGAAGCTCGGACGACCGTCCTTGCTTTCCTTGGGCATGAACGACCACTTGAGGCCCGTCGGGAAGCCTGCCCCGCCGCGTCCGCGCAGTCCAGAGGCCTTGATTTCCTCGATGATTGCATCCGGGCCGCGCTCGAGCAGCTTGCTGGTCTGGTCCCAGTCACCGCGCGCCTGGGCAGCCTTCAGGTTCCACGGCTGGTAGCCGTAGACATTGGTGAAGATGCGGTCCTTGTCCTGGAGTGACATCGCTTACCACTCCTTCCGGTAGTCGTGATTGGCGGACAGCATGTCCTTGAGCGTGGTCGGCCCGCCCAGCGGCTCAACCGTGTGACGGCCCGGCTCCTGCGTCCCGGCCTTGGGCGTCTGCCCGGCAGCCAGCGCATCGAGGACCACGTTCAGCCGGTCGGCGGTCAGGTCCTCGTAGTTGTCGTCGTTGATCTGGACCATCGGCGCAGAGGCGCAGTTGCCCATGCATTCGACCTCGGTCAGCGTCCACAGGCCGTCGTCGGTGGTGTGGCCCTTGTGCATGCCCCGGCTCTTGCAGGCGGCCAGAATGTCATCCGACCCGCGCAGCATGCACGGCGTGGTGCCGCAGACCTGCACGTGGAACCGCCCCACCGGGACCAGGTTGTACATGGTGTAGAAGCTGGCGACCTCGACCACGCGGATGATCGGCATGTCGAGCTGGGCCGCGACATATTCCATCACCGGGATCGGCAGCCAGCCCTGCGTGTTGGTCTCCGCGCCCACCTGCCGCTGGGCCAGATCGAGCAGCGGCATCACCGCCGAGCGCTGGCGCCCATCGGGATAGCGGGCGATGATTTCCTTCGCCTTGGCCGCATTCTCGGCAGTCCAGGCGAAGTTGCCCCAGCGCGCGCGCAGCTCGGGCGTATCGGGTTCGAGATGACGATCAGCCATTGCGGCGCCTCCAGCGCTTGGAGAGGTCCTGCGCAAAGAAGAACAGTTCGAAACCGGCCAGACCGGCAGCGGTCAGGGCCACGTTTTCCTGGCCCGGATAGTCCAGCCACAGCATGGCGAAGCACGCCGCCACCAGCAGCAGGCCGGTGAGCGCGACCATTGCCCTCACAGATTCCAGATCGCTGAACTTCACCGGATGAACTCCACGCGAGAGCACTTGTCGCCCTCGAAAGAATAGACTGCAATCACGTCGAACGGCTCGACCAGCGGCGAACCGTCGGTTGCGGGTCCGCGCGTGACGTGCTCGCGGAACAGGACGTAGTTGCCGATCACCTGGCTGTCCTTGATCTCGGCCCGGTTTTCCGGCCACTTCGCGAAAGCGGCCGCGAGGCCCGATCGCGTGCCTTCCTTGCCTTCACGCACCACGTCGCCGCGATAGTTCGCCTCGCAGGCGTCGTCGGTCATGTACGAGACGTAGGTGTCGACGTCCTGCGCATTGTAGGCGGCGATCATCTGCGTCGCGATTTCAAGCTTGCGGGACATCAGCGGTCACACTCCCCGAACACCACGTCGATCGCGCCAAGGATGGCGGTTGCGTCGGGCAGCATGTGGCCCTTGCACATGAAGTCCATCGCCTGGAGATGGCTGAAGGCGGTCGGGCGGATCTTGCAGCGGTAGGGTTTGTTCGACCCGTCCGAAACCAGATAGACGCCGAATTCGCCCTTGGGGCTTTCGGTGGCGACGTAAACCTCGCCCTCCGGCACGCGGAAGCCTTCGGTGTAGAGCTTGAAGTGATGGATCAGGCTTTCCATCGACTGCTTCATCTCGGCGCGCTTGGGCGGCACGACCTTGCGGTCGAGGCTGGAAACGGGGCCGCTCGGCATGTCGCGCAGGCACTGCTTCATGATCCGGGCGGACTGGCGCACTTCCTCGACGCGGACCATGAAGCGGTCATAGCAGTCGGAATTGGTGCCGACCGGAATGTCGAATTCCATGCGGTCATAAACGTCGTAGGGCTGACTCTTGCGCAGATCCCACGGGATACCGGCAGCGCGGATCATCGGACCCGAGAAGCCCCATGCCAGCGCATCGGCCTTGGACACAACAGCGATATCGACATTGCGCTGCTTGAAGATGCGGTTGTCGATGACCAGGCTCATCGCGTCCTCGAACAGCTGCGGCAGGCGCGTGTCGAGCCATTCGCCGATGTCGGCGAGCAGCTTTTCCGGCACGTCCTGATGCACGCCGCCCGGGCGGAACCAGGCCGAGTGCATCCGCGCGCCCGAAGCGCGTTCGAAGAAGTTAAGGCAATCCTCGCGGATCTCGAACAGCCACAGGTTGGGCGTCATCGCGCCAACGTCCATGACGTGCGAACCCATGTTGAGCATGTGGTTGCAGATGCGGGTCAGCTCGGCAAACAGCACGCGCAGGTACTGGCCGCGCAGCGGAACCTCGACATTCAGCAGCTTTTCCACCGCCAGCACATAGCTGTGCTCCATGCCGAGCGGCGAGCAATAGTCGAGCCGGTCGAAATAGGGCAGCGCCTGAAGGTAGGTCTTGTGCTCAATCAGCTTTTCGGTGCCGCGGTGGAGTAGCCCAACGTGCGGATCGACGCGTTCGATGATCTCGCCGTCAAGCTCCAGCACCATGCGCAGCACGCCGTGCGCGGCCGGGTGCTGTGGGCCGAAGTTGATCGTGTAGTTGGTGATGACCTCGTCGCCGGTGGTCGGCGACTGTTCGAGCTGCAGGCTCATGCCGCGCCTCCTTCGGCCTTTTCATCGCCGGGCAGGACGTATTCCGAACCTTCCCACGGGCTGAGGAAATCGAACTGCCGCAGATCCTGCGCCAGCTCGACCGGCTGGTAGACAACGCGCTTGTCCTCTTCGGAATAGCGCAGTTCGACATAGCCGGTCAGCGGGAAGTCCTTGCGGAACGGGTGCCCTTCGAAGCCGTAGTCGGTGAGGATGCGGCGCAGGTCGGTATTGCCCTCGAAGATCACGCCGTACATGTCGAACACTTCGCGTTCGAGCCAGCCCGCGACCGGCCACAGCGTGGTGACGGTCGGCACCGGGGTATCCTCGGCGGCGCGGCACTTGACCAGCAGGCGGTGGTTCTTCGTGACCGAGAGCAGCATGTAGACCACCTCGAACCGCTCCGCGCGGTCAGGGTAGTCGGCCCCGGCGATTTCCATCAGTTGCTGGTATTCGTGATCGTCGCGCAGGGTGCGCAGCGCGTCGGCAATGCGCGGGCGAGCGACGGTCAGAATAACCTCGCCGTGTGCCTCATCCCCCTCGACCAGCATGTCGCCGAGCGCCTTGGTGAGGGCATCGAGCACGCCTTCGTTGGAGGCGAACCGCGGGGCGGAATGGATGACTGTAGCCATGGTCCGCTCCTCAGCGCTCGAGCGTGCCGGCGCGGCGGATCTTCCGCTGTAGCTGCATCACGCCGTAAAGCAGCGCCTCGGCGGTCGGCGGGCAGCCCGGGACATAGATGTCCACCGGGACGATCCGGTCGCAGCCGCGCACGACGCTGTAGCTGTAGTGGTAATAGCCGCCGCCATTGGCGCAGCTGCCCATCGAGATGACGTACTTGGGCTCCGACATCTGGTCGTAGACCTTGCGGAGCGCCGGGGCCATCTTGTTGCAGAGGGTGCCGGCGACGATCATCACGTCCGACTGGCGCGGGGAAGCGCGCGGGGCGACGCCGAAGCGTTCCATGTCATAGCGCGGCATGTTGACGTGGATCATCTCGACCGCGCAGCAGGCAAGGCCGAATGTCATCCACCACAGCGAGCCGGTGCGGGCCCACTGGAACAGTTCCTCGGTGTTGGTGACAAGGAAGCCCTTGTCGTTCACCTGGGCGTTCAGATCGTTGAAGAACGCCTGATCAGGCTGGACGATTGCTGAAGAAGCGGGAGCGGTCATCTGGTTCATTCCCAATCCAATGCCCCGACTTTCCAGGCATAGATCAGCCCGGCCACCAGCTCGGCGATGAAGATCATCATGGTTACCCACCCGGCCCAGCCGATTTCCTTCAGGCTGACCGCCCAGGGAAACAGGAACGCGGCTTCAAGATCGAACACGATGAACAGGATCGCGACGAGATAGAAGCGCACGTCGAACTGGCTGCGCGGGTCCTCGAACGCGGGGAAGCCGCATTCGTACTCTTCCAGTTTCGCCGCCGTGGGGTTGTGCGTGCCGGTAACCAGCGAAACGCCCATCGGCAGGAACACGAACAGCGCCGAAAGCGCGAGGGCGATCCCAAGGAAGATCAGGATCGGCAGGTATTGCGAGAGGTCGACCAAGGGACTGACTCGGCTTAGCAGGAGGATTGGGGCGCCCTAGTCCCGTGGCATCCCCCGCGCAAGTGGGGGATGCCCGCGTTTGCTATGCCCGAATGCAATTTATGCCCTATTTGCGCAATTCGCGCTTGAGGGTGGCCTGGGTTTCCTTGCCATACGGCGGCTTGAAGCCGGACAGCTTGCCGACGTCGAGCCCGCTCTGGCGATAGACCGCCCGGGCATGGCTGAAGGTCCGGAAGCCGTCGAGCCCGTGGTAGTTGCCCATGCCCGATGGCCCCACCCCGCCGAACGGCAGGTCCTCCATGGCGTTGTGGAACAGGACGTCGTTGACCGTGACCCCGCCGGAGATGGTGCGGCTCAGCACCTTCTTTTCCTCAGCCTTATCCTCGCCGAAATAGTAGAGTCCCAGGGGGCGGTCGTGGGCGTTGACGTAGTCGATCGCCTCATCGATCGTGTCATAGGTCCTGACCGGCAGCAGCGGGCCGAAGATCTCTTCCTGCATCACCTTCATGTCATCGTTGACGTTGCGCAGGATGGTCAGCGGCATCTTGTTGCCGTTGGAGCTGGCAAAGTCCTCGCCCGCCGGGTTGACCTCGATCAGTTCGGCGCCCTTGGCCTTCGCATCCTCCAGATAGCCCTTCAGCCGCTCGAAATTGCGGCCGTTGACCACCGAGGTATAGTCGTCGTTCGCCAGCAGGCTGGGGTACATCGTGCTGACGCCCTTCACGACCGAGCCGATCACCTCGTCCTCCTGCTCGCGCGGAACCAGCAGGTAATCGGGCGCAAGACAGATCTGCCCGGCGTTCATCATCTTGCCCATGGCGATCCGCTCGCCCGACTTCTTCTTGTCGGCGCTGCGGCCGATGAAGGTGGGGGACTTGCCGCCAAGTTCCAGCGTCACCGGCACCAGGTTCTCGGCTGCGGCGCGCATGATGTGCTTGCCCACGCTGGTCGCCCCGGTGAAGATCAGGTGATCGAAGGCGAGCTTCGAAAACTCGGTGCCCACCTCGACCCCGCCAGTAAAGACGGCCATTTCCTCTTCGACGAAATACTGCGGCACCAGTTCGGCAAACAGGTCCGCGACCCGCTCGGTGAACTCGCTGGGCTTGATCATCGCGCGGTTGCCGGCGGCCAGGATGCCGGCCATCGGCACCATCACCATGCCGATGGGGAAGTTCCACGGCGCGATCACCCCGACCACGCCCTTGGGCTGGTAGACGACCTTGGCCTTCGCGCCGATCAGGCCCAGCGGGAACATCGCCTTGCGCTTTTCATCGCGGCTCCAGGCCTCGAAATGCTTCTTCGCGTGCTTGAGCGCGCCGACCGAGGGCATGATGTCGGTCATCAGGGTCTGTTCGGTGCTGCGGTGACCGAAATCGGCGGAGACCGCCTTGGCGAAGGCGTCCTTGTGATCGACCAGCAGGGCGATGGCCCGGTCGATCCTGTCGCGCCGCACGCTCATCGCCTCGGGCATGGCCGCAGTGAAGCTGGCGCGCTGCCGGTCGAGCACGGTCTGCATGCGGGCGATTTCGGCTTGGGACATGGCGGCTCCTCCAGTTTTGGTTTGCTACCTTTTTGACGAAGTGGCCCGGCTTGGCAAGCGACCCCCGATTCGGCTCGATTGCTTTTGCCGCAGTGCAACATTAGACCGTCCGGGACTCACCCAGTTTCCAGTCACAGAAAGGCGCTGACATGCCCACCTTCTCCGCATCCGATCCGGTTGTCATCCTGTCCTACGCGCGCACCCCGATGGGCGGCATGCAGGGCGAACTGTCCGAAGTCCCCGCCCCCGAACTCGGCGCCATCGCGGTCAAGGGTGCGGTCGAGCGCGCGGGCGTTGCCGGCGAGGCGATCGAGCGCATCTACATGGGCTGCGTGCTTTCAGCCGGTCTTGGCCAGGCCCCGGCGCGCCAGGCCGCGCTGAAGGCCGGCCTGCCGACTTCAGTCGAGGCTACCACCGTCAACAAGATGTGCGGATCGGGCATGCAGGCCGTGATCATGGGCGCCGAGGCACTGGCCTCCGGCTCGGTCGACTATGTCGTCGCCGGCGGCATGGAATCGATGACCAACGCCCCCTACCTGCTCAAGAAGCACCGCTCGGGCGCGCGGATCGGCCACGACACCGCCTATGACCACATGTTCCTCGACGGGCTGGAAGACGCCTATGAACCCGGCCGCGCGATGGGCAGCTTCGCCCAGGTGACCGCCGACGAATACCAGCTGACCCGCGAGGCCCAGGACGAATTCGCCATCGCCTCGCTCACCCGCTCGCAGGCCGCGACCACCGATGGCAAGTTTGCCCGTGAAATCGTTCCGGTCACGATCAAGACCCGCTCCGGCGAAGTCACCGTGACCGAGGACGAGCAGCCCAAGAAGGGCCGCCCGGACAAGATCCCGGCACTGAAGCCTGCCTTCGCCAAGGACGGCACCATCACCGCCGCCAACGCCTCGTCGATTTCCGATGGCGCCGCCGCGCTGGTGATCGCCCGCGAATCGGTGGCCAAGGCCAACGGCCAGCAGCCGGTCGCGAAGATCGTCGCCATGGCCGCCCATGCCCATGAACCCGCCAAGTTCACCACGGCCCCGGTTGGCGCGATTTCCAAGGTGCTCGACAAGGCCGGATGGAGCGCCGCCGACGTCGATCTGTTCGAGATCAACGAAGCCTTCGCCTGCGTCACCATGTTCGCGATGCAGGACCTCGGCATCCCGCACGACAAGGTCAACGTCCACGGCGGCGCGACGGCGCTCGGCCACCCGATCGGCGCTTCGGGCGCGCGAATCCTGGCCACGCTGATCTCGGCGCTGGAAACCTATGGCAAGAAGCGCGGCGTCGCGGCGCTGTGCATCGGCGGCGGCGAGGCTACCGCCGTCGCGGTCGAACTGGCCTGAACCTGACCGGCCGGGGGAGCCCTCAGGGTTCCCCCGAGCCCCACAGCCGCGCCTGTTCGGCAAAGCCCTTGCGCGGTCCCACGGCAAACTCGCACCAGCCTTCGGCGCAGTCGCCCAGCTTGCCGACCACGCCCGGCGCCACCTTCCACAGCAGGCGCGCGCCGCTCTCTCCCTTTTCGCGCAGCGGCGCAGGCTCGCCCTTCGTGACGAAAGCGGTCCGTTCCCGCGTGAGGAACCGCGCCAGCACCCAGCCTTCAGCGCCGTCGGGATCGCGGACAAAGCGCCAGCCTTCCTTCACGCGCAGCACCTTCATCGGCAATTCCGGCCGGTGGTAGACCCACAGGATGCGATAGTCCTCGCCCGGACCGACGCGCATGTTGACCTCACTCGAGCGGATCGAGGCCCAATAGGGAGTCTCGGCATCCTCGGCCCGCGCGGCAGCGGAAAGTGACAGGGCTGCGGCAAGTGCAAGGGCGGGGAAACGAAGCTTGGCCATCGCTTGCTGATAACGCCCGATGCGGGTGCGCTTCAAGCCGCTTGACCGCCTCCCCTGCCCCGGCTTAGCGATTTCCCGATGACCGTTGTGACCGACACCCGCCTGACCCGCCGCGTCGAAGGCCGCCCGCGCGTGCATGTGACGCGCCGCCTGTTGCCCTCGATCGAAGCGCGGATGGGCGAATTGTTCGAAGTGGTGCTCAATGCCGAGGACCGCCCGCTGTCGCGTGACGAACTGGTTGCCGCCATGCGTGAGACCGACGTTCTGGTGCCGACCGTGACCGACCGGATCGACGCGGCGATGCTGGAAGAGGCCGGCGACCGGCTCGGCCTGATCGCCAATTTCGGTGCCGGCATCGAACATATTGACCTCCACGCCGCCCGCGAACGCAAGGTCATCGTCACCAATACGCCGGGCGTATTCACCGATGACACCGCCGACATCACCATGATGCTGGTCCTCTCGGTCCCGCGCCGCGTGGGCGAAGGCAGCCGGCTGGTACGTGACGGCAAGTGGACTGGCTGGGCGCCCTCGACCCTGCTGGGCCACCGCATCGCCGGACGGCGGCTCGCGATCCTGGGGATGGGGCGGATCGGTCAGGCCGTCGCTCACCGCGCTCGCGCCTTCGGCCTGGAGATCGTCTATCACAACCGTCACCGCCTGCCCGCCAGCCTGGAGAACATGCTGGGCGCGCGATACGAACCGGACATCGACACGCTGGTGGCAGAAGCCGATATCCTGACCCTGCACTGCCCCGCCGGGCCGGAAACCCACCACGTGCTCAGCGCCATGCGGATCGCGGCGATGAAGCCCGACAGCTTCGTGATCAATACCGCACGCGGCGACCTGATCGACCAGCAGGCGCTGATCGAAGCGCTGGAACAGGGTCGGCTCGGCGGCGCCGGGCTCGATGTCTATGCGCAGGAGCCGCAGGTCGATCCCCGGCTGATCGCGCTGCCCAACGTGATCACCCTGCCCCACCTCGGCAGCGCGACGATCGAGGGGCGCGAGCATGCGGGCGAAAAGGTGATCGCCAACATCCGCTTCTGGGTGGACGGGCACCGTCCTCCCGACCAGGTCATCGAAGGCTGGGCATAAGAAGAAATCGCGCAGTATCGCTGCGCGGCGCTGCTTGCGCAGTCAGTAATCGTTGCTCTAAGCCCACGCCCGAGAGAATCGCGGGACATTCCCGCGTTGGGGGAGTTTTCGATGCGCCGGTTCGCAGCCCTTTTCCTGGCCGCCATGGCCAGCCTGCTCCCCACGGTAACCCTTGCGCAGGATCAGGCGGAAGGCGCGCTGAACAGCGGCGACAACGCCTGGCTGCTGATCTCTTCGGCGCTGGTGCTGCTGATGACCATGCCCGGGCTGACGCTGTTCTACGGCGGCCTGGTGCGCGCCAAGAACTTCCTTGCCGTGCTGGTTCAGGTCGGGGCCATCGCCGCCATTGCCTCGCTGCTGTGGATCGTCTGTGGCTACACCTTCGCCTTCGGTGAGGTAACGAACGGCTGGCTTGGCTCGGGCAATGCCTGGATGCTGAGCAACACCGCCGGGGTGCTCCACGGCGACCTGCCCGTGTCGGAGCGAACCTTTGCCCTGTTCCAGCTGACCTTCGCGGCGATCACTCCCGCCCTGATGGCCGGCGCCTGGGTCGATCGCGCCCGGTTCGGCTGGGTGCTGGGCTTTTGCGCCCTGTGGGGCCTGCTGGTCTATGCACCCGTCGCTCACTGGCTGTGGGGCGGCGGCTGGCTGGCGACCACGATGAACACCAAGGATTTCGCGGGCGGGATCGTCGTCCATACCACCGCTGGCGTTTCGGCGCTGGTCGCCGCGCTGCTGGTCGGCAAGCGCCAGGGCTTTCCCAAGACCCTGATGCTGCCGCACAGCCCCAGCCTGACCATGGCCGGTGCCGCGCTGCTGTGGGTGGGCTGGTTCGGCTTCAACGGCGGATCGGCGCTTGCTGCGGACGATGCGGCGGCGACCGCGATCATCAACACCCATGTCGGCGCCAGCATGGCCGCACTTGTCTGGCTCGCGATCGAGCGCTTCACCGTGGGCAAGCCGACCAGCGTCGGCTTTGCCACCGGCGCCGTGGCGGGCCTTGCGACTGTGACTCCGGCTGCCGGCTTCATCGGCGCAGGCGCGGCGATGGCGCTGGGCGCGATTGCGGCAGTCGTCTGTTATCCGATGATCCAGGTGGTCAAGAAGCGGTTGAAGATCGACGATTCGCTCGATGTGTTCGCGGTACACGGGATGGGCGGGATCACCGGCTCGCTGCTGCTCGCGGTGTTCATGTCGAGCAGCCTTGGCGGCACCGGTTATGACGAGGGCTACACCATGATCAACCAACTCGCCGCGCAGGCCGTGGGCGTCTTCGTGGTGGCGATCTGGTCGGCCGTGGCCAGCGCGATCATCGCAGTGGTCGTGTCGCTGGTGATCCCGATGCGGGTGAGCGAAGATGCCGAACGCGAAGGGCTGGACCTTGCCAGCCACGGCGAGCGCGCCTGGGAATTCGACTGAGCCGCGCCTACGTCTTTGCGTAGTGCTGGGCCAGCAGGGCGCCGATGGCCGCGATCCCTTTGCGCGCGCGGGCGTAGGACAGGTGCTGGCAATCCACCTCCACGGCGCGGTCGCTTTCGTGCGCCAGTCCCCGCGCTGCGTGGGGCGCGATGATCCCGTCGCGCCGTGACCAGACCGCAATGGTCGGCACCGGCGGCTTGGCGGAGAGGTTCAGCGGCAGCGGCGGATTGTCGACCGGGTGGTCGTTGAGCCATTCGTAGACCCGCCAGGCATTGTTGTCTCGCGGATTGCCGGAGAACGGACTGCCCAGCGTCATGACAAGGCTCACGTCCTGCGGCTGAAGCTTGGCGATCTCGCGCGCATAGACCCCGCCCAGGCTCCACCCGATCAGCGCGAGAGGCTGTCCGTGGCGCCCGGCCAGATCGCCCAGCCTCTGCCCGAGGCGGTCGAGCAGGGCGGCCCGCGCGCCGACATTGCGCCCCAGCCCCCAGCCATAGGCCGCATAGCCCGCCGCGTTCAGCGACCGGCGCAGGCGGACCGAAGAGGTATCGGTGGTAAGGTAACCCGGCAGGACCATCACCGGCTGCCCCTGCCCGACCGGGATCTGCACGGGCGGAAGCAGCGGCGAGGCGATCAGGCCGGGCACTTCCAGCCCTTCGCACATCCAGCGCAGCAAGGGCGGCGGGCCGCTCTCCTGCTGCGTGGTCACGGCCATCAGTCCCCGGTCAGGATCCGGTCGACGAGCTGCTTCACCGTGGGGGTGAAGTTGTTCGAATAGAACGGGTCCTGCTTGAAGCGGTAGGCCGCATGGCCCGCGAACATCAGGTTTTCGTCGATCTCGCCGCCGTGGGCGATGTCCTGCAGGGTCTTCTGGATGCAGAAGCTGCGCGGATCGGCGAGGCGCCCGGTGGTGTAATCGTCATGGTCCTTCCACGACGAGAACCCGCAGTGCGACAGACAGCCCATGCAGTCAGCCTGGTCCTTGCGGATCACCTCGCGCTCGGCATCGTCGACGAAGATCACGGTATCGTCCGGGGTGCGGATCGCCGAAGTGAAACCGGCGCCGAACCACGCGCGCGCGCGGTCGCGGTCGGCCGGCGTCACCCAGAAGTTCTTGCCCTTGACGCCAACGTCAAGCTGGACGGTATGCTCGCCCGCCTCGACCCGCGAGTAGGGAATCTGTCGTTCCGAGCGGCCTTCAAGGCTGCGCAGGAACGGATTGCGCACCGCCGAACTGTAGAAGCCCGTCGGCGAGAAGCGGTGGAGCAGGACGTCGCCCGGCTCCAGCGTGCGCAGGCGATCCTTCCACGCCTGCGGGATCGGGCTTTCCTGGGTGAGCAGCGGCCGGGTGCCATACTGGAAGGCGATCGTGCCGAGCTCCGGATTGTCGATCCAGTTCTCCCACTCGCGCAGGAACCAAACGCCGCCCGCCATGACGATCGGCACGTTGTCCGAAATCCCTTCGGCGCGCATGGTGTCGCGCAGGGCCTTGACGCGGGGATAGGGATCTTCCGGCTTCAGCGGGTCTTCGGCATTGGACAGGCCGTTGTGGCCACCCGCCAGCCACGGGTCCTCATAGACCACGGCGGCCATCAGTTCGGAAACCTTGTGGTAGGCCCGCTTCCACAGTGCGCGGAAGGCGCGGGCGGAACTGATGATCGGCAGGTAACTGACGTTGAAGCGCTGGGCGATCTCCGACAGCTTGTAGGGCATGCCCGCGCCGCAGGTGACGCCGGTCACCAGGCCGCGGGTGCGTTCCAGCACGCCTTCCAGCACCTGCTGGGCGCCGCCCATTTCCCACAGCACGTTGATGTTGATCGCACCCTTGCCGCTGGAGATTTCATAGGCGCGGCGGACCTGTTCGACGCCGCCGTCGATGGCATAGCGGATCAGCTGTTCGTGGCGTTCCTTGCGGGTCAGCTGGTCATAGACCTGGCGGACGATCTTGCCTTCGGCGTCATAGCTGTCGGCATTTACGGCGCTGACCGTGCCGATCCCGCCCGCCGCAGCCCAGGCGCCCGAGCTGGCGTGATTGGACACGGCCACGCCCTTGCCGCCTTCGACCAGCGGCCACACTTCGCGACCGCCGTAAATGATGGGCTTGAGACCCTTGAAACTCATTGCGTCCCCGTCTTTCCACTCGCCGACTTGCATGGCTTGATCTGTCCGGGCGCCGGCCGGGGGCCGACCGCCTCGAACTGCGCATAATACCCGTTGAGTTCCGGTCTACGGACAAATTCCGCCAGACGAAAGCCCACAGCCGCGAATTCGCAGAACAGCAGCTGCGGCGGCATGCCGTGCTGGTCCGTCGGCCGGTCGACGTCGACCACCACCACCTGCCCGCCCGGCTTCAGCGCCGGCCGCAGCCGCCACAGGAAGGCATAGGGCTCGCCGACTTCGTGGTACATGTGGACCAGGAACACCCGGTCGAAACTGTTGGCCGGAAGCCGCGGATCGTCCGCCGCGCCGGTCTTGATCGAGACGTTGTCGAGCCGCTCGCGCTCCACCCGCTGGCCCAGCCGCTGGATCGCCCCGGCATCGATGTCCTGCGCCAGCACCCGCCCGCGCGCGCCGACGCGTTCGGACAGGCGCACGGTGTAATAGCCCTCGCCCGCGCCGATATCAGCTACGCTGGTCCCGGCGCGGATCTGCGCCAGATCCATCACGACCTGCGCTTCGCCCAGGTTGTCGCGCTGGTCCTCGCTCGAAAACTCGTTGCTAGTCACCTTGGCCACCGGACGGTCGGCACGCGGAAACGCGCGCGAAGTCAGGGGCCGGTCGCTGTCCGCATCCTGCCTTGAGCAGGCCGCCAGCCCGGTCAGGGCCAGTGCAAGGACAGCGGCGCGGGCGATCAATCCACGTCCTCCACGTTGACCTTCTCGCCGGTCACGCGCTGGGCGAGCGCCGCAGCCATGAACGGATCGAGCGCCCCGTCCAGCACGTCGGACGGCGTCGGGCTGGTCACGCCGGTGCGCAGGTCCTTGACCATCTGGTAGGGCTGGAGAACGTAGGAGCGGATCTGGTGGCCCCAGCCGATATCGGTCTTGGCCGCGTGTTCCGCGCTCGCCGCTTCCTCGCGCTTGCGCATTTCCTCTTCATAGAGGCGGGCCTTGAGCATGCCCATCGCGATTTCGCGGTTCTTGTGCTGCGAACGGTCAATCTGGCTGGCCACCACGATGCCAGAGGGAACGTGGGTGATGCGCACCGCCGAATCGGTGGTGTTGACGTGCTGCCCACCCGCGCCAGAGGCACGGTAGGTGTCGATCCGCAGGTCGGCCGGGTTGACCTCGATCTCGAAGCTGTCGTCGATCACCGGATAGACCCAGACCGAGGAGAAGCTGGTGTGGCGCCGCGCCGAGCTGTCGTAGGGACTGATCCGGACGAGGCGGTGCACCCCGCTTTCGGTCTTGGCATAGCCATAGGCGTTTTCGCCGCGCACCTGGATCGTGGCGGACTTGATGCCGGCGGTTTCGCCCGACTGATATTCGATCATGTCGACCTTGTAGCCGCGCTTTTCCGCCCAGCGAGTGTACATCCGCAGCAGCATCTCGGCCCAGTCCTGGCTTTCGGTACCGCCCGCACCGGCATGGACTTCGATGAAGGTATCGTTGGCGTCCGCCTCGCCGCCGAGCAGGGCCTGGACCTTGTCGGCATCGGCGCGTTCGGCCAGCGCGGCGAGCGCGGCCACACCCTCGTCCACGGTCGCGTCATCGCCTTCCATTTCGCCCAGTTCGACGAACTCGATCGCATCGGCCATCTTGGTCGAAATGTCGTTGACGGTGCCCACCGCGGCGTCGAGCCGGCGGCGCTCCTTCATCACGGCTTCGGCTTCCTTGGGATTGTCCCACAGCTTCGGGTCCTCGACCCGGGCATTGAGCTCGTCGAGGCGCCTGAGCGCGCGATCCCAGTCAAGAAACTTGCGGACGAGCGCCAGCGCGGCCTCGATCCGTTCGATATGAGCCTGCCCTTCGGCACGCATGGTCTGGTATCTCCAATCCTCTGGATTGAGCGCCCTAGCCGGATTGCCCGCAAAGTAAAGGGGCGCAGGCCGGCGCTCTGTCCCAGCCAGCGGTTCGGTGCCGGTTCAAACCGTGCGGCGCCTGCTCCTGCGCAGGCCGACCGAGGCAATTGCAGCACCGAACAGCCCCAGCATCCCGGGCGCCGGCACCTGCGTGGCACCACCATATTGCGGCAGGTTCCACGAGCCAAGGAAGGCGAGACTGAAGAAGCCGGTCCCCACCGGACCGGACGGATCGTTCGACAGGACACGGACGTTGCCCAGGTTGACGCTCGTCCCGTCAGCCCCGCCTGACAGCGCGGTCAGGATGGGATCATAGCCTGCGCCCGGCAGGCAGCTTGGCTGACCGGAGACTCCGCACAGCCGATAAGTGCCGCTGACCGCGTCGTAGAGATAGCCCGGCGCGGAATAAGCGCCGCTGAAGAACGAGCCCGATCCTTCGATCGCATAGCTGTCGGTGTTGTAATCGTAGACGATCGCCATCCGGGTATTGGTCGGCTGTCCGGAATTCAATGCGGGATCAATCGGGCCGAGCAAATCGGCCACGGTCGAATTGCCGATCCCGCCCGGCGCAGTGCCGCCGTTGTAGTAGGGCGAACTGACGGTGATCCGGTAGATGCCATCAGCCGCCTTCTGCCCCGTATAGACCGAATCGTAGAATTCGCGGGTCGGCAATGTCGCATTGAAGCTGATCGAAACCGCATCACCCTTGGCATAGGGATAGTCCGGCAGCGGACCGGTGTAGGGGGTCAGGCTGCCATCGGGCTGGCGGACCATCAGGGTATCCGAGGCACTGCTGCTGACGACGCCCGTGAAGGTAATCGGAACCGTGCGTGAAATCGGCGCGGTCTGGGCGGCAGCCACTGCGGAAACGACCAGTGCCGCACCACCGACAACCACCAAATATCCGATTGCCCGCACAGGCGCCTCCACTGACTGCCATTCCACGCCACCTGGCACTATGGAACGCAGGAGGAGAGGCAAGCACAGCTTTGGCCGTGTCGCAAAACGACACGGTTTCAATGCGTTGAAGGGCTAACGTGACTTCTTCGACAGTGCCTTCACGGCATCCAGCGTCAGGCGCACATGATCGCGGTAATCCATGTTGGAATGGACCAGTCTGATCCGGCCATCGCGGGCGATGACATAGGAGGTGCGCGACGTGAGCCCGGTCGAGACGCCTTCGCGCTTGAGATCAACGTCATAGGCCTTGATCACTGCAGGCGAAGCGATCCCGACCGCGAACTTGTCGCGGCAGGCTTCACGGCTGAACTTCAGCAGCGCCGGGAGATCGTCAGCCGACATACCGACCACGGTCGCGCCCGCCTTGGCGAAATCGGGGGTTGCCTCGGCAAAGGCGTGAGCTTCGAGCGTGCAGCCCTGGGTAAAAGCCTTGGGGTAGAAGTAGAGCACGACTGGCCCCTTCTTCAGCGCCTTCTTGAGCTGAAAGGTAAAGGGTTTTCCGGCCAGCGCACCCTGGGTCGTGAAGTCGGGCGCGGCGGCACCCTGCGGCAGTTCCGCCCGGGCGGGCAGCGAGATTGTGGCGGCGGCGAGCGCAGCGGCAGCGGCAAGGCGAAGGGATCTGGTCATGGGCCGATCCTCGCGCTTTCCGCTGCTGCTGTCCAGCCTGCCTGCACCACTGGGCAGGTCGGGGTCAGAGGACGGTGTTGTCCGCCGCAATCGTCGGGCTTGCCGCCGGGGTCGGCGAAGAACCCGAAGGAGCCTCGGATGCACGACTGCGGGCTGCAGCGCCCTTGCGGATGGCGGCCAGCAGCGCGTCGCGCTGCGCAGCCAGCTCCGCTCCGCCAATCCCGCGCTTGGCCTCTGTGTCGGCCTTGAAGGCTTCCCAGATGATCGAACTCTTGGGATCGTCGCCGGGCATGCCATCGAGCACGCGCTTGCCGCTTACCCGGTCGATCCGCACCATGTGGATGCCGGCCGGTGCCACGAACGGGCGGTGGCTCCAGCGGTTCCGGGTTTCCTGCACCACCTGCTTGAAGATCGGGGCGGCGAAGGTACCGCCCTGGGCATAGCCGCCCAGCGAGCGCGGCTGGTCGAAGCCGATATAGACCCCGCCGACAATGTCCTGGTTGCCGCCGCAGAACCAGACGTTGGTCGGGCCGGAGGTGGTGCCGGTCTTGCCGAACAGCGGCAGGTTCAGATCACGCAGGGTCACCGCCGTGCCGCGCGTCACCACGCCTTCAAGCATGTGCACCACCTGATAGGCAGTGCGCGGATCCATGACCTGCTTGCCGCGCGAGGCGAAGCGCGGCATCGGCTTGCCGTCCCATTCCGCCATGTTGCACTTGTCGCAGCGGCGGGTGTCGGCCCGCCAGATCACCTTGCCGTTGCGGTCCTGGACGAAATCGATCAGCGAAGGCGCAAACTGCAGCCCGTTGTTGGCCAGCGCCGAATAGGCGTTGACCATCTGCAGCACCGTGGTCTCGCCGGCGCCCAGCGCGAAGGACAGATAAGGCGGATATTTGCCGATCCCCACCCGGTCGATCTGGCGCACGACATTGTCCATGCCGGTATCGTTGGCGATGCGCACGGTCATCAGGTTGCGGGACTGCTCCAGCCCCCAGCGCATGGTGTGGGTACCGCTGCCGCCCGTGCCGCCGAAATTCTGGAAGCACTTCTGGCCCAGCTTGCCGCCCTGATAGACGCAGAACTTGCCGTCGAGCACTTCGCTTGCCGGAGTCATCCCGAAATCGAGGCCGGTGCCATAGACGAAGGGCTTGATTGTCGAGCCCGGCTGGCGCTCTGCCTGGGTGGCGCGGTTGAAGCTGCCGAGCCCGGAATCGAAGCCGCCCTGCATGGCCAGCACCCGCCCGCTGCGCGGCTCCTGCAGCACCATGCCGCCCGAAACCTCGGGGATACCGCGCAGCGCGAACCCATTCCCGGAAGGCGCCGCCGCGACGACATCGCCTTCGCGCAGCGCATCGGGCACGCCAACCAGCGGGCCGGTGCTGCCATCGGAGAACCCGATCCTGGCCGAGGCGCCGCTGCGTTCGATGACGATACCCACCCGCCAGTCCTGGTAGTTGACCGACTTGTTGAGCAGCGCCAGCTGCGACTGCCAGTTCTCCTCGTCCAGGGTCACGTGCTCGATCGGCGCGGTCCAGCCACGCCCGCCGTGGTAGCGCAGCAGGCCGGCACGGAGCGCGTTCTGCGCCGCCTTCTGGAGCTGCGGATCGAGCGAGGTGCGCACCCACAGCCCGCCCGCATAAATCGAATTGGGGCCATCCTCGGCCTTTTCGCCGTACTTCTCGATCAGGCGGCGGCGCACTTCCTCGACGAAATAGCCGGTCGAAGGATCGTAGCTTTCGACCCGGCGGGCAATCACGCCAAGCGGTTGGGCCTTGGCCTGCGCAGCTTCCTGTTCGCTGACGTGGCCGTTCTTGACCATCTGGTCGAGCACCCAGTTGCGACGTTCCAGCGCACGCTCGGCGTACTTTGCGCGACCGTAAGTCTCCGGCGCGCGCGGGAGGATCGCCAGGAACGCCGCCTCGTGCAGCTGCAGTTCTCCAACGTCCTTGCCGAAGTAGGCGCGCGAGGCGGCCTGCACGCCGAAGCTCTGCCGCCCGAGCGGAATCTCGTTGAGATACAGCTCAAGGATCTGCGGCTTCGACAGTACGCTTTCGATGCGCCGCGCCAGGATCATCTCCTTGAGCTTGCGCGTGACCGAATATTCATTGCCGATCAGGATGTTCTTGGCGACCTGCTGAGTGATTGTCGAACCGCCCTTGGCCCGCCGTCCCGACCCGAACTTGGCGAAATAGTCGACCACTGCACCAGCAAGGCCCGTGTAATCGACCCCGCCGTGGGTCCAGAAGGTCTTGTCCTCCGCCGAGAGGTAGGCGTTGACCAGCGGTTTGGGGAAATCGACATAGCGCAGCTGCACCCGCCGCTCGCGCGCATAGGAATAGATGATCCCGCCATCGTTGCCGCGCACCATGGTCGGCAGCGGCGGCTGGTAGGTCAGCAGGCTTTCGGCCGAGGGCAGGTTGCGGGTGACGGCGACCCACAGCAGCAGGTTGAACGCCACCAGCGCAGCCAGGGCATAATTGGCATAGCGGAACCATTTGCTGGCCTGCCAGCGCTCACGGTACCATTCCCCGGCCCGGCTTTCCCGCATACGTCCCAATAGGCCACCCGCTTCGCGACGAATGCGCAGGTGAACCGCTTCGGGTTGTCCGGGGGTTTCGGGATCAGCCATCGGATTCGCGGTCTAGCATGGGCGGGGGGTTTTTCCAGCGGCTTCCTAGGGCAGGACGAGCGGCG
This sequence comes from Novosphingobium sp., assembly GCA_041912655.1. Lineage (GTDB taxonomy): Bacteria > Pseudomonadota > Alphaproteobacteria > Sphingomonadales > Sphingomonadaceae > Novosphingobium. The sequence goes on from JAYRMP010000001.1 coordinate 47,987, forward strand.
CGGCCTGGGCGTCGGCGCGCGCGAAATAGATGCGGATCGCCTGAGCGGTGATCTCGGCAAAGGTCTTGCGCCCTTCTGGCGAGATCAGGCGCCCGGCATCGTCCATGTTGTTGATGTAGCCGCTTTCGAACAGCACGGAGGGCAGATCGGGCGATTTCAGCACCGCGAAAGCCGCCGACTGGGCGGAGGTTTCGCGGAACGGCAAGCGTCCCCTGCCCTCGCGCAGGATCAGGTTGGCGAAGGCCTCGGACTTGGCCTTGGTCTCTCGCTGGGAAAGATCGACGAGGATCGCGCTGACCGTGTCGCTTTGCTGCGAAACCATCACCCCGTTGACCACGTCAGCCGCGTTTTCACGCGCGGCGATCTTTTCCGCAGCCTGATTGCTGCCCTTTTCCGACAGGGTGTAGACCGTAGCCCCGCTGGCGCCGCTTTCGGCCGCCGTGCTGTCGGCGTGGATCGAGATGAACAGATGCGCGCCCAGCCGGCGGGCAATGGCGGAGCGTTCGCCCAGCACCAGGTAGCGATCGTCGCTGCGGGTCAGGGCCACGCGTATCCCGCCCTTGCGCAGCAGTTCGTCACGCAGCGCCTGGGCAAGCATCAGGGTCAGGGTCTTTTCCTTGATCTGCCCGGCTCCGGCGCCGGGATCCTTGCCGCCATGCCCCGCGTCGATAACCACCAGCGGCCGCGCCACGTCCATCGGTCCCTCGATCGGCGGCAGGCCAAGACCGGCGTCGCCCTGCGGCAGATCGACTGTAACGACATAGCCATAGCCGCGCCCGGGCGCGCCAAACAGGCGGTCCGCCGCCACCATGGCCGCGAACACGGCCAGAGGAGCGATTGCCGCCGCAAGGATCAGGAAAACCCGCCGCATCGCGGCTTTGACTAGAGTCTGGATCGCCACCGCGCAACGGGGGACGCCAATCCCTGTCGCAAAGACGCTGCCGAAAGCAACAAACTTGCCCGCGCGGCAAAGCAGTGCTAGGCACGTCCATCCGGCATCCACCGGCCCGTTCCCCCGCACAAGGTGCAGCCTGTCTGGCAGCACCCAGCCAGGAACGAAAGCGTGGACCGGAGAGGGGGAAACCAGGCGTTCTGCCTGATTTCGAACAGGTTGATGCTGGAATGAGAAGCCTTTCACCGTTCTGCCTGCCGCGCGCCCATGGGGCCGGGGCGGTTTGGACGGCTGGTTGTGCGCGCACGAATTGGCCGCGCCTTCACGCTCCTGCAGACACGCACCACGCCGTCGCGGCTTCGCGCCGCGGCTTCACCGACATCGCCGGAACGCGGCGCGCCCCTGGGGTCGCCGCGCTTTCCTGCGTTTCCGCACACAGTCGCGCCAGCCTGCCGGGTCTACGCCCGCCGCGAGGCGCACGGAGAATTTTGAATGACTACGCGCATGCTGATCGATGCGCGCCACCCGGAAGAAACAAGGGTGGCGGTGCTCAAGGGCAATCGGATTGACGAGTTCGACTTTGAATCTGCTGATCACAAGCAGATCAAGGGCAACATCTATCTCGCCAAGGTCACCCGGGTAGAACCCTCGCTTCAGGCGGCTTTCGTCGATTTCGGCGGCAATCGCCACGGCTTCCTGGCCTTCAGCGAAATTCACCCCGACTACTACCAGATCCCCAAGGAAGACCGCGAGGCGCTGCTCGCCGAAGAGGCCGCCCACGCCGAGGAAGAGGCAGCGCTGCGCGCCATCGCCGAGGGTGAGGAAGACTTCATCGGAGACGACGAGCTGGGCGAAACCCTGGCCGACGAACTCGCCGGCACCAGCCACGAGAACTTCGGCGAGGAAGAAGGCTTCGGCGGCGTGACCGAGATCGACACCTCGGAAAAGGACGAGGTCGCCACGATCGAGGACGGCCATGTCGAAAACGGCTTCGACCACGATAGCGAAGAAGCCGAGGAAGAGGCCGAGACCGGCAATGATCGCCGCCGTCGCGGCCGCCGCCGGCAGGGCGGGAATGGCCGTGGCCACGCCAAGGAAGCCGACGAGCTGCGCGCCAAGCGCATGGCCCTGCGCCGCCGCTACAAGATCCAGGACGTCATCCAGCGCCGCCAGGTGCTGCTGGTCCAGGTCGTCAAGGAAGAGCGCGGCAACAAGGGCGCGGCGCTGACCACCTACCTCAGCCTCGCGGGCCGCTACTGCGTGCTGATGCCCAATTCGAGCCACGGCGGCGGCATCAGCCGCAAGATCAGCTCTGCCGCTGACCGCAAGCGGCTGAAGTCGATCATCGCCGAACTCCAGCTGCCCAAGTCGATGGGCTGCATCGTCCGTACCGCGGGCCTTTCTCGCACCAAGCCCGAAATCAAGCGGGACTTCGACTATCTCGCCCGGCTGTGGGACGGAATCCGCGAAACCACGCTCAAGAGTTCAGCTCCGGCGCTGATCCATTCGGACAGCGACCTGATCAAGCGCGCGATCCGCGACATCTACAACCGCGACATCGAGGAAGTGGTGGTCGAGGGCGATCACGGCTACCGTGCGGCGCGCGATTTCATGAAGCTGCTGATGCCCAGCCACGCCAAGCGGGTGAAGCAGTATGCCGATCCGGTGCCGCTGTTCCAGCGCTATGGCGCCGAGGACCAGCTGACCGCGATGTACGATCCGGTCGTCCAGCTGAAGAGCGGCGGCTACATCGTCATCAACCCGACCGAAGCGCTGGTTTCGATCGACATCAACTCGGGCCGTTCCACGAAGGAGCACGGGATCGAGGCGACGGCGCTCAACACCAACCTTGAGGCTGCCCGCGAAATCGCCCGCCAGCTGCGCCTGCGCGACATGGCTGGCCTCGTCGTCATCGACTTCATCGACATGGAGTACAACTCCAACATCCGCAAGGTCGAGAAGGCGATGAAGGACGCGCTCAAGAACGACCGCGCCCGCATCCAGGTCGGCAGGATTTCCGGCTTCGGCCTGATGGAAATGAGCCGCCAGCGCCTGCGCACCGGCGTGCTGGAAGCAACCACCCGTTCCTGCCCGCACTGCGACGGCACCGGCCTGGTCCGCACCGCGTCCAGCGCCGGGCTTTCCGCGCTGCGTCTGATCGAGGACGAGGCCGCGAAGGGCAAGGGATCGGTGATCTCGCTGTTCGCCAGCACCGAGGCTGCCGTCTACCTGCTCAACGCCAAGCGTTCGGATCTGTCCGAGATCGAAGCGCGCTATGGCGTGCGGGTCGAGGTGCTGCCGGAAGGCGAGAACGAAGGCGCGAAGATGCGCGTCGGCTCGTCCGGTCCGCGTCCGGAGTTCGTCCCGCGCTTCGAGCCGATCGCGCTCGAGGAGGAAGAGGACGAGGAAATCTTCGAGGAAGAAGAGGATTTCGACGGCGAAGCCGAAGCCCGCAGCGAGGATGACGAAGGTCGTGGACGCCGCAAGCGCAAGCGGCGGCGGCGCGGCGGCCGTGGCCGCGACGGCGAAGGCGAAGCGCGTGAAAGCGGCGAAGCCGAAGCCAGCAGCGAAGAAGAGGGTGAAGAGGGCGAAAGCTCCACCGAATCGCGCGAAGATGGCGAAGACGGTGATGCGCCCCGCAAGCGCCGCCGCCGTGGCCGTCGCCGGCGCGGCGGACGCGGTCGCGGTGAAGGCGAAGGCGCCGAGGGCAATGACGGTGAGGCTCAGGCCGGCGATGCCGAAGCCGAAGGCGATACCGCCGAAGCCCCGGTCGAAGCTGCCGCCGAGGATGCTGTCGCAGTGGAGGAAGCTCCGGCCAAGCCCAAGCGTTCGCGCCGCAAGAAGGCGGATGTCGAGGCAGAGACGGTAAGCGAAGCGGCCCCCGAGACTCCGGCTGAAGTGGCCGCAGAACCGGCTGCAGCGGAGGAAGCACCGGCGAAGCCCAAGCGCACCCGCAAGAAGAAGGCGGATGCAGCAGCTGAAGTGACTGCCGAGCCGCCCGCGGAAGCGGTCCAGGCCGAGGCCGCCCCCGCCGAAGCCGAAGTACCGGCCAAGCCGAAGCGCACCCGCAAGAAAAAGGTCGAGGCTGAAGCTGTCGAAGCCCCTGTCGAAGCTGAAGCTCCGGCAGCGGCGGAAACGCCTGCGGTCGAAGCCGAAGCTGAGGAAGAGCCCGCCCAGCCGCGCCGTGGCTGGTGGCAGCGCACTTTCGGCGAATAAGCTTCAAAGGTCAGACAACAACGGCCCCCGTCCGGCAGCCCCGCGCATCAGCGTGGTCCTGCCGGGCGGGGGTCGCTTCTTGTGCGGCGATCAGCCGGTCTTCACCGCCTCGCCCCATTCCATCCAGCCAGCGAAACGCGGCGTCTTGGGCGCGTAGCTCTGGCCAAGCACGTTGAGCGCAAAACCGGCATCGGCAATCGGGGCGCCGATCGGACGGGTCAGGTGGCATCCTCCAGCCAGCTTCTTCCACACCGGCTCGATCCGTCCCTGCCACTTTCGAACCGAGGCATCGGGAGCGCTGCCGTGTTCTGCATAAAGCAGCCGCCCGCCCGGTTTCAGGATGCGACGCAGTTCGGCAAGCGTCCGGCCCTGGCTTTCAACCGAGCAGAGCGTGAATGTGCAGACCACGCAGTCGAAGCTGTCATCTTCGAACGGAATGGCTTCACCAAAGCCCTGGCGGATGTCGGCCGAGGACCAGCCTTTTTCCATTACCGCCGCACGGGTATAGTCCAGCCCTTTGGCAGACGGGTCCATGCCCGCAAAGCTGGCGACCCTGGCGTGGTCGTAAAAGGCCTGGTTGATGCCGCCGCCGCAACCGATCTCGAACACCTTGCCACTGGCCAGTGGAACCACCTTCGAGCGCAAATTCATGATCGCTGGCGAGGAACATGCGCACTTGATGAAGCGCGGCACCACATGCTCGTCGTACCAGTTCGCGAAACCCATGCCTTTGCCCTTCCCCGCTTCCCCGAATGCGGTCATGATGCCACAAAACGCCGTGGGGGAAAGCTGCAATGACCGTGTTCCGTACGCCTGACGAGCGCTTTGCCGCGCTGCCCGACTTCCCCTTTGCGCCGAACTACCTGACCCTCAAGGATGGCCTGAGGCTCCACTATCTCGACGAAGGGCCGCAGGATGGGCGGGTCGTATTCCTGCTGCATGGCGAGCCGACCTGGTGCTACCTCTTCCGTCACATGATCCCGCTGCTCGTGGCCGAGGGGTTCCGGGTGGTCGCGCCGGACCTGATCGGCTTCGGCAAGTCGGACAAGCCGCTGAACCGGTCGGCCTATTCCTATGCCGGGCAGGTGGCCTGGATTCGCGAATGGATCGAGGCGCTTGACCTCAACGGCATGACCCTGGGCTGCCAGGACTGGGGCTCGCTCATCGGGCTGCGGCTGGCCGCGGAACTGCCCGAACGCTTTCACGGCGTTGCCCTGTCCAACGGCGGTCTTCCCGCCGGGCAGGAGCCTCCCCGCGCCTTCGCGATCTGGCGCGCCTTTTCGCGTTACAGCCCGGTTTTCCCGATCGGCGGAATCGTCAAGCGCGGTACGAAGCGCCCACTCTCAGCGGAGGAGGTCGCTGCCTATGACGCACCCTTCCCCAGCCGCGCCAGCAAGGTAGCCGCGCGGGTCTATCCGGGGCTGGTGCCCTTTGCCGGCAATCCAGCCGTGCCGGACCAACTCCGCGCGTGGCAGGTGTTCGAACGCTGGGGCAAGCCGTTCCTGTGCTGCTTTGCCGATGGCGACCCGATCACCCGCGGCGGCGATGCGATGTGGCTCGAACGGGTTCCGGGCACGCAGGGCATGGCGCATCGGACCCTGCATGGCGGACACTTCATCCAGGAGGACGATCCCGCAGGCTTTTCCGCAGCCATTGCCGAAGTGGCCCGCACCAAGCGCGGCTGATCCCGACTTGGGCAATCCCTGTCCCTCGATAGGCTCAGGGACCGCGCGGTGCACCTAAGCCATTAAATGAAAACAAGACATTGTTATGCGCAACGGCGGCGGCTAGGGTTGGGCCCGGGACGAACCCATGGCCAACGACGAAAACACAACTGCCATCTTTCGGGCGCTGACCGCAAAACAACGCGAAGTGCTGGCGCTTGTCGCGGACAATCGTACCAGCAAGGAAATTGCAGGTCTGCTGGGCATATCCGAATCGGCCGTCAACCAGCGGATCGAAATCGTTCGCGCCCGCCTCGGCGGGCTGCCGCGCGGCGAACTGGCGCGGCTCTACCGGCAGGAATGCGGGATTCCGCCGGCCGAAGAGCCGACATGGCAAAAAATACACCTTCCCAAGGCATTGGCGAATGGCGAGGAATCTCGGGCGGAGGGTATTTCCATCGTCACCGTCGGACAGCCCGATGCTGCGGACGATGATGGCGGGAATGGGTCGCAACTCTCCGAATTTCTCTACCCAGGCAATCCGCACTGGCTGTCGCGCGAAACCCGCGCGACAGCCTTTGCTCGCGGCGTGATCATCACCGGCATCGTTGTCGCCGCGATTGCGCTGGCAGCCCTGGTCACCCAGTATCTTCTCGTCAATCTTGACCAGGACACCGGAAAAGGCACGCCCGGCCGTCTAACCACCCTTGCCCCCCGGACATGAATCGCTAGAGAGGGCCGCGAAGCGCGCCTTGCGCAACGCAGCTACAGGGACGGACATGGCCAGTTTCTCTCTTCCCGCGAACAGCACGATCACCGGCAAGCCCCGCCATCATCGGGCCGAAGCGGCCACGCGGGTGAAGAAGTTCACCGTCTACCGCTACGATCCGGACAGCGGAGAGAACCCCCGCTACGACACGTTCGAGATCGATCTGGATAGCTGCGGGCCGATGGTGCTCGACGCGCTGATCAAGATGAAGTCGGAAATGGACCCGACGCTGACCTTCCGCCGTTCGTGCCGCGAAGGGATCTGCGGGTCCTGCGCGATGAACATGAATGGCCGTAACGGCCTCGCCTGCACTACCGCGATCGAGGATCTGTCAGGCGACATCCGCATCACTCCGCTGCCGCACATGGAAGTGATCAAGGATCTGGTTCCTGACTTCACCCACTTCTACGCGCAGTACGCCTCGATCCGTCCCTGGCTGCAGACGGTCAGCACCACGCCCTCGGGCAAGGAGCGCCTGCAGAGCCCCGAACAGCGCGAAAAGCTGGACGGGCTGTACGAGTGCATCCTGTGCGCCTGCTGCTCCACCTCGTGCCCCAGCTATTGGTGGAACTCGGACAAGTTCCTTGGCCCGGCGATCCTGCTCCAGGCCTATCGCTGGCTCGCCGACAGCCGCGACGAGATGACTGGTGAACGGCTCGACGCGCTGGAAGATCCCTTCCGGCTCTATCGCTGCCACACGATCATGAACTGCGCCAATGTCTGCCCCAAGGGCCTGTCGCCGGCGCGCGCGATCGCGGAAATCAAGAAGATGCAGGCGGAGCGGCATCTTTAAGTGAGCGAATTTCCAAGGATCGTCCACGAACCGGACCCGGACAATCCCGGCTGGTTCACCTGGAACCTGGCTGACGACACCCGCTTCAACGCCCAGACGATGGGCCACATGCTGGTGCGCAAGGACAGCGATCGGCTGTGCCGCGTGCGGATGTTTCCGGAGCGGCGGCACACCAACCTGCTCGACATGGTCCACGGGGCAATCTCGCTCGCACTGATGGACGTGGCCCTGTTCGCATCGATGCGGCTGCTGCTGAATGCCGATGCAGGCGGATCGGTAACGCTGGAACTTTCCAGCCAGTTCATCGGCGCGGGCAAGCCCGGGGTTCCGCTCGACGCCGTCGTCGAAGTCCTGCGCGAAACAAAGCGCCTCGTCTTCCTGCGCGGCACCGTGGTCCAGGGCGACAATGACGAAGTGTTGGTCGCATCCTTCTCGGGCATCGTCCGCAAACCATCGGTGCGATGACCGGCGTCATCGCCCACTACGACGAACTGGTCGCTGCGGGCGAGCTGCGCCCCGATCCCGAACAGCGCGCCGCCGCCGAGCGGCTGGAGCGCCTGCAACGCGAACTCGAAGCCCCTTCTGCGGGCAGCGGCCTGCTGGGCCGCCTGTTCAATCGCAAGCCAGCCGCCTCTCCGCGCGGACTCTACCTTTGGGGCGGGGTCGGGCGCGGCAAGTCGATGCTGATGGACCTGTTCCACGATGCGCTGGCAATCCCCGAGAAGCGCCGGGTCCACTTCCACGCCTTCATGCTGGAGGTCCACGCCCGCCTGCGCGAGGCACGCAAGAGCGAGACCGGCGACCCGATTCCCCCCGTCGCTGCGGCAATTGCCCAGGGGCTGCGCGTGCTCGCCTTCGACGAGATGGTGGTCAACAACAGCGCCGACGCGATGATCATGAGCCGGTTGTTCACCGCGCTGATCGAGGTTCACGGCCTGACCGTGGTGACCACCTCCAACCGCGCGCCGGGCGAGCTCTACAAGGACGGGCTCAACCGCGAACACTTCCTGCCGTTCATCGCCCTGATCGAGCGCGATCTCGACGTGCTCGCGCTGATCGGACCAGTCGATTACCGGCTGGAGCGCCTCGCGGGGCTGGATACCTGGCACACCCCGCTGGGCGAGGCTGCAACCGCGCAGGTGCGCGAGGCCTTCTTCCGCCTGACCGACTATCCACCAGAGGACAGCGCGCACGTTCCCTCTGCCGATCTCGACCTTGGCGGTGGACGGGTGCTGCACGTGCCGAAAAGCCTGAAGGGCGTGGCCGTGTTCAGCTTCAAGCGGCTCTGCGCAGAGGCGCGCGGGGCGGCGGATTATCTGGCCGTAGCGCAAACCTATCACACCGTGATCGTGGTCGGCATTCCCCGGATGGGGCCGGAAAACCGCAACGAGGCCGCGCGCTTCGTCACCCTGATCGACGCGCTTTACGAGAACAAGGTGAAGCTGTTCGCTACTGCTGCGGCTGAGCCTGAAGAGCTTTACGAAGCGGGCGACGGCCGGTTCGAATTCGACCGCACGATCAGCCGCCTGATGGAAATGCAGAGCGAGGACTACCTCGCCGCCGGACACGGCGAGGAATAGTCGGGTCTAGATTTCCAGGCGCACCGTCAGACGAATGTCGCGGCCCGAAAGCGGGGCATAGTCCTTGAGCAGCGAAGCATGGCGCCGCGCCTCCACGTCGAACAGGTTGTTGGCCGACAGGGTCAGGCTCAGCGGGCGCTGCCTGCCCCAAGGCCGCCAGGCGATCGAGGCGTTGACCATGGTGTAGCCCGGCGTCGCGGTTTCGAAGGCGCCGGTGCGGTTCTGTGCAGTCACGCGCTCGACCTCGGTCTCGATGTCGAACCGCGGCGAACCGGCGGATAGCGAACCCTTCAGCCGCAGCGGCGGAATGTTTGGCGCCGGTCCGACTCCGTCGATCGTGGCATGGACATAGTCGGCCATCGCCAGTGCCTTGATCGTCCATGCCCCCGGCCGCGCCAGAACGACATCGCCCTGCACCTCGAAGCCATAGATCCGGGCGTCGGCCTGGGTGGTGCGGTATTCAGGCAGGCCATCGCTGAAGGCGCCGGTGCGCGCCTGGTAGATGAAATTGCTGAACCAGCTGTGATAGGCGGACAGTTCCAGATCGAAGCCATCGCCGCTGCCGCGCACGATCGCCTCCACGCTGCGGGCGCGTTCGTTGCGCAGGAACGGATCGCCGATCTCGAAAGTCTCGGTCCCATGGTGCGGGCCGAACGCGAACAGTTCCTCCGCTGCGGGCGAGCGTTGCGATTGGGACAGGTTCAGACCGACTTTCCAGCCCGGTGCCAGATCATAGGCTCCGCCGACCGAAGCGGAAAAGGCATCGAGACTGCGCGTGCCATAGAAGAATTGGGCCTGCCCTGGACCAGGCAGCGATGTCAGCGTGCTGCGCTCATAGCGCAGTCCTGCTTCCAGTTTCCATGGCCCGGCCTGGTACTGCTGGAGCGTGAACAGCCCCAGCTGGCGCGTCTCGTTTCGTGGCAGATAGGCTTCGTCGCCAACCACATCGAAATCGCGGATGACGAACTGCAGTCCGCTTGCACCGCTCCACCCGCCACGCTGCGTCTGGGCCAGTTCCAGCCGGCCTTCCATGCCCTGGTTGAAAAAGCTGGTTGCGACCGTTCCGTCAGCCTCGATCTCGAAGTGGCTGTAATCGGCGAAGCCATAACGGAACACCAGCTTGTCGAGCAGTTCGCCGCCCAGCTTCAGCTCGGCGCGCGCGTCGATCCGGTCCTGCTTGACCTGCAGCAGCGGCGATTCCTGGCCCTGCCCGATCTGGGTGGCGAAGCGGATCGGAACGCCATAGCGGTTGTCGAGGCGGCTGTAGGCGACCCCGATGCTGCCGCCTTCGCCGACATAGGCAAGACCGGCAGCAAGATTCCACGTGCGCGCGGCGCTGTTGGGCAGGTGTCCGCGCACTGCGGCATTGGCGGCAAAATCGATCTCGCCATGTTCGTGGCCCTCGCTCTCTTGGACCGCCTCATCCTCCTCGATGAGGCTGCTCGCGAGCGCCTCGGCGCGCAGCGCGGGGGTCAGCGCATAACCCGGAATGCGGACATCGCTGGTCTTCAGCCACGATCCGTCGAAGTGGGCGACCCAGCCGCTGCCGAGCGAGAGATCGACCGAACCGGAGGCCATCCGCTCGTTCGCGGCAGAGCCGTAGCCGGCGATTGCGCCGAGATGGACCGGCTCGTCCGGCACTTCGGTTGGTATGCGGCGATCGATCACATTGACGACGCCGCCGATCGCGGCGGAACCATATTGCAGCGACTGCGGCCCGCGCAGCACCTCGATCCGCTTGGCCAGCAGCGGGTTGATCGCCAGCGCATGATCTGCGGAAGTGTTGGACGCGTCGATCGCGCCGATGCCGTTGGAGAGCACGCGCACCCGCTCACCCTGGAAGCCGCGCAGCACCGGGCGCGAGGCATTGGGACCGAACGAGCTGGCGGAGACACCAGGCGTATCAGCCAGCGTCTCGCCCAGCGAGGGCCGTAGCGCCTGATCCAGCTCAGCGCCGCTCAGCACCGCGACGCCGGACAAAACGTCCTTGCGCGAAACAGTAACCGCGCCGGTGACAATGATCGCCTCATCCTCGCTGGCGTGGTAATCATTGGGCCCGGAGTGGTCGTTCTCCTGCGCCTGAGCGACGCTGGCGCTGGCGAGCACGGCTGCCGCTACGGCAATGAGACTGGCCGAATTGCGGAACGGAATGAACATTGCGACTCCCTGCGATCTGCGGGGAGCGCTCTAGCTGCGCAATTCATATGTTACAACATTACATTTCTTTAATGCGGCTTCAATTCCCCGTACGGGAGGTGCAACTCGACCCGCTCTTGGCAGGATCAGGCGGCGGCGCGGGGCAGCTTCTTCTGGGCAGCGGCGAGGCGATGCATCAACTTGAGGTCCTGTTCGCGCAATTGCAGCGCGGCATCGGCCCAGTGATCGACCACATCGCGCAGTTCGGCCAGCGGGATGTTGGCTACCCGCCGACTGGCCCGGCGGGCGCCGACCAGCCCGGCATGCCGGCGCGCAGAACGCGCTATGAAGTCACGCACCGCCTGCTCTCCCTCACCCGGTTCGGCCAGAGCATGGACGATACCGAGTTCGTACATCTGTTCGGCAGTGTAGCTTTCGTTACCCATGATGATCCGCTCCGCCATGGATGAGCCAAGCTTGCGGGAGAGGATCGCGTGGGCGCCCATGCCCGGGAACAGGCCGAACATCACTTCGGGCAGGCCGAAGCTCGATCCGCGTTCGGCGATGATGTAGTCGAACGACAGCAATGCCTCGAACCCGCCGCCCAGCGCCTGCCCCTGGACGAGACCGATGGTGAGCATCGGCAGATCGAGCGAGCGCATGTTGCGGTGCAGAATCTCGACGCAGCGATAGCCATAGGCGGTCAGGCCTGCACGGTTGCCGCTGCGGATCAGGCTTTCGAACAGCGTCAGGTCCCCGCCGAAGCAGAAGACGCCCGGCGCCCGGCTGCCGAGCACAAGATACTTCAGCGGAACCTTGTCCGGGCCGAAATTCGCTCCGATCAGGTCCTGCCAGCTGACGAAATCCGCCAGCATTGGCGGTGTGAAGCTGGGCCGGCCGGCGGGGCGCATGAACGTCCACAGTGCGGTATTGCGCTCGTCGTAGAGCACGTCGAGCTCGGCCAGGCCGAACAGTTCCTCGGGGATTGCCAAGCGCCGCTGGGAGGCAGCAAGGATCTGCTGCGCCTCCTCCGGATAGCCCGTCCCATCATCGGACAGGCCGTCCAATGGCAGCTCACCAGCAGAGAGATCGCTCGAAAGTCGATCCATAAGCTCCTCAATTCCTGCACGATTTTGCGGCAACCCGTTTGCTTGCGCTCGGTGGTTAACAGGAACGTAAGCCAAGGCGGACTCGCTTGGCAAAGGAATTATGGAGCACCCACTTCCTGACTAGTCCCATTTCAGGTCACTCGTGGCGCATCCGCATCAGCATGAGCGCCAGGCCCAGCGCGGCAATCGCCACGCCGAAGATGGGCACGACTTCGGGCAGGACGGCACTCGCTGGCAGACCCTTGAGAAACAGGGCATGGCTGACCGTCAGCATGTGACTGAGCGGATCGATCGCAGCGACCACCTGCAGCCATTGCGGCATTCCGTCGACCGGGCTGGCATAGCCAGAAAGCAGCATCAGCGGCACGATCACCAGAAACCCGCCCAGGAACGCCTGCTGCTGGTTCTGCGACACGGTGGAGATCGCCAGGCCAATCCCGGTGATCGCCAGACTGAACGCCGCAATGGCCAATAGCATCGGCAGAAGCGAACCGTTGAACGGCACGTCCGACACCAGCGGGATCATCACGACATAGAGCATGCCGTTGAACAGTCCGACGCAGAAGGCCGGTACGCTCTTGCCCAGCAGGATTTCCCAGTGCCGCATCGGCAGGGCCATCAGCTCGTCATAGGTGCCGAATTCCCGTTCGCGCGCGATGGCCTGGACCGAGACGGACAGGACGATGACCGTCGTGATCAGGGTGATCATCCCAGGCAAGGTGAACCAGCGGTATTCGAGGTTCGGATTGTACCAGTTCCTTGCCACCACTTCGGGTTCCGGATGGGCCAGCTCGGGCCGCATCCGCCCCCCAGCCTCGTGCGCAATGTCGGCCATGTAGCCGGTCACGATCTGCGCGGCGTTGATCCTGCGCCCGTCGAGCAGCAAGCCCATCTCGGCGGTTTCGCGCCGGGCGTAATGGACCGAAAGATCGGGTGGGATCAGCAGCCCGGCGATTACCTCGCGGTTCTCGATCGCCTCGCGCAATTCCGCTTCGCTTCGGTAGAAACGGATTTCGCGCATGTTGCGGTTGCCTGCCATGGCCGCGAGGAACTGCTCTGAGGCGACCCCGACATCGCGGTTGACCACGCCGATATCGATATTGCGCACTTCCAGCGTGGTCGCGAAGCCGAACAGGATCAGCTGGATGATCGGCGAGGCGACCAGTGTGGTCAGCACCCGCCGGTCGAGCAGCACGACCTTGAGCTCCTTCAGCGCCATGGCGACGATCCGGGTCCAGGCGCCGCTCACGCGATCCTCCGGGTGATCGCCTTGGTGACCCGCAGGAAGAAGAACAGTCCGAACAGCAGCAGGATCGCGATATTGGGCAGGAACAGCTTCCACACGTCGCCGACCAGGAACACGCTCTGGAGCGAGGGGATCAGGTAGCGCGCGGGCACGATGTAGGTGAGCCACTGGATCGCGCGAGGCATCGAATCGATCTCGAACAAGAAGCCGGACAGCAGCAGCGAAGGCAGGAAGCCCGAGAGCAGCGCAAACTGGGTCGACACGAACTGGTTCTTCGTCCCCGCCGAAATCAGCAGCCCCTGCCCCAGCACGGCGGCAAGGAAGGCCGAGGAGATCAGGAACAACGCGAGGATCGAGCCCCGGAACGGCAGGCCATAGCCCCAGACCGCGACTGCGACGCAGATCGCGGTCGAGGCGAGACCCAACAGGTAATAGGGAACCAGCTTGGAGATCACCAATGTCGGCACCGAGATCGGCGTGGCGAGCAGCCCTTCCATCGTCCCGCGTTCATACTCTCGCGCCATAATCAGCGCGGTCAGCAGGCTGCCGATCATCGCCATAACGATGCCGATCGCGCCAGGCACCAGCATGTAGCGGCTCTCAAGTCCGGGATTATAAGTGTATCGTGGCGATATCTTGAGGACCGGAGTTACCGGAATATCGAGCTCGCGGGCCTCGGCCTCGACCCAGTCCTTCAGCGCGCCGCGCAGGTGGCCGGTGAGGAAGGTCGCGGTGTTGACCTGGCTGCCATCGGTCACCAGCTGGATGTCGAGCGGCTCGAGCCGGGAAAGGCCGCTTTCGAACCCGTCCGGGATCACCACGAAGCCGCGCAGCTCGCCCGCCTTCAGCCCGGCTTCCAGTTCGGCCACGGACTGCCCCTCGCGCACCGCGAAATAGGAATTGCGGCTGAGATTGGCGACCAATTCGCGCGAGGCGCGGGTGTGGTCCATGTCGAGCACGCCAGTGCGGGTGCCGTGAACATCGAGAGTCACCGCGCTGCCGAACAGGAACATCAGGATCAGCGGCATCAGCACGACCAGCCCGAATGTGCTGGGATCGAGCCAGACCTGCGCCCACTCCTTGGCACGGATCGCCCGGGCGCGGCGCGCGGCCAGCGGATCGCGCGCGCTCATGCCGGCACCTCCTGCCCGGTTTCGCGCTGGGCGCGGATCAACGCGATAAAGGCTTCCTCCAAAGTCGGCTCGCCCGATCCGCCGCGTGCCAATCGGCGCAGTTCGGCGGGTGTGCCCTGGGCAATCGCCTCGGACTGGTTGATCAGCAGCAGGCGGTCGCAGTTCTCCGCCTCATTCATGAAATGGGTGGTGACCAGCACCGCCGTCCCGCGCGCGGCGATGGCGTTGATATGGTGCCAGAACTCGCGCCGGATCAACGGATCGACGCCGGAGGTCGGCTCGTCGAGGAACAGGACCGGCGGGGTGTGGAGCACCGCTGCCCCGAGCGCGAGGCGTTGCTTGATCCCCAGCGGCAGGGCGCCCGCAGCGCTGGCGAAATAGCCCTCCAGCCCCAGCGCCGCCACCACCCGGTCGATCGCCTCGGTCGCCCGCGCACCGGACAGGCCGTAAGCCCCGGCGACGAAGCGCAGGTTGGCAGCAACGGTCAGGTCGCCATAGAGCGAGAACTTCTGCGGCATGTAGCCCAGCGCCTCGCGCGCCTGGGCGCGGGCGACAGTCAGATCGCGCCCGGCCACGGTGCCGCGCCCGCCGCTGGGCGCAAGCAGGCCGCAAAGCATGCGGAAAGTCGTCGACTTGCCCGCGCCGTTGGGGCCGAGCAGCCCGAAAATCTCCCCCGGATGGACGGTGAAGGAGACGTCCTGGACCGCAGTGAAGCTGCCATACTGGCGCGACAGGCCGATCGCCGCGATTGCGGGGGTGGCAGGATCGGTCGCGCGGAGGGGAAAGGCCTCGGCCAGCACGCTGGGCGCGAGCACCACGCCATCGTCCAGCGTCGCGGCGAAGCCATCATCGGCGGAAGGCTCGGCAGGCGACCAGCCCTCCCCCGAAGGAGGACTGCTGCGACAGACCGCGTGGACCCGCGTTCCGGCGATCCCCGCGCTGATCACGCCGGATTGTTCCAGCACGGCCTGAACCGCCTCGCGCGGGCGGGCCACGCCGAGCGGGCGGGAGAAGGTTCGCCCTGCCGCGCGCTGCGCCAATCCGGCGGGCGATCCGGCATAGTGGACCCGTCCTTCGTGGAGCAGCAGCAGTTCGTCGCAGCGCTCGGCATCGTCGAGGATTGAAGTGGTCCAGACGATCGAGCTTCCCGGGCCAGCGAGATCCTGGGCCAGTTGCCAGATCTCCCGCCGCGAGACGGGATCGACCCCCACCGAGGGTTCATCCAGCAGCATCAGGGTAGGCGCCGCCACGACTGCGCAGGCCATTGCCAGCTTTTGCCGCATGCCGCCCGAAAGCTGGCCGGAAGGGCGGTCCTCGAACCCCGCAAGGCCGGTCATGCGGTACAGCTGGGCAATCCGCTCCGGGCTGTCCTCCGGCTCGACCCCGCGCAGGCGGGCATAGAGTTCAAGATTCTGCCGCACCGAAAGTTCGGCATAGAGACCTCCCCCCTGCGGCATGTAGCCGACCTGCGAACGGTCGAGCCCGGCCACCGGCCGCCCAAGCACCTCGACGCTGCCCTCGTCCGGCTCGACCAGCCCGGCCAAAATCCGCATCAGCGTGGTCTTGCCCGCGGCGTCCGGCCCGACCAGCCCCAGGGTGCGCCCCGGCGCCAGTTCGAAACTGACGCCATCGAGCGCGAGCACAGGAGGCGAGCGGCGGCGCGCGCCCTTGAAGCGCTTGGTCACGCTTTCCAGCCGGAGGTGCGGGGCCTCCGCCATCGCTCCGCCTCAGCGCTGACCGGCGGAAGGAACGATCACCGTGACCGGCTGCCCTTGGCGCAGGTCGCCTCGCGGATCGGTCACCGTCAGGCGCACGCGATAGACGAGATCGGTGCGCAGCTGCTCGGTCTGCACTGTCTTCGGCGTGAATTCTGCGACCGGAGAAATGAACCCGATCTTCGCAGGCCATTCGCGTTCGACCCCGTCAACCCGGACGCTGACCGCCATCCCGGGGCGGATTTTCGGCAAATCGGGTTCGGCGACATAGGCGCGCACCCGTACTGGCTGGGTCAGGGCCAGGGTCAGCACGGTCTGTCCCGGCTGGACGATCGCCCCCGTCTCACGTGCGCGGGTCAGCACCTCGCCCGGCTCGCTGGCGCGGATCACGGCGTCGGCCATGTCGGTCTGCACCGCGCGGCGCTCTGCCAGCACGGCCTCGCGCGTGGCGGCGCTGGCGACGCGGTCTTCCACCCGAGCGCCTTCGCGCGCCAGCGACAGGGCCGCCTGCGACTGGGCCAGCCGCGCCTGAGCAGCACTCAGCGCAGCCTCGCTGGTCTGGAGATCGGCGCGGATGATGAAGCCGTTGCCTACCCGCGCCTGGCGCCGTTCGTACTGGCGGCGCGCTTCGGCCAGTGCGGCCTCGGCAGAAGCGACAGCCGCGCTGGCCTCGCTCACCTGCTGCGGGCGCGAACCATTGGCATCGCGAGCGGCGGCGGCAGAAGCGGATTCGTAGCGCGCCTCGGCGCTGGCCAGCCGGTCGGCCAGCGGGCGGGTATCGAGCTGGGCGAGAACCTGCCCCGGCACCACCCTGTCGCCTTCGTCCACCATGATGCGTTCGATCCGGCCGCCGACGCGGAAGCCCAACTGGACCTCGCGAATTTCGACGTTGCCGTAAAGCCGCAGCGCGCCGTCACCGGCCCCGCCCCACCAGCCCAGCGCGCTGCCGCCGAACCACAGCGCGGCGCCGACCGCAGCAATGATGATCGCGAGCCGCAATTTGTTGCGTGCTCCGCCTGATTCGGGCGCAGACCCCATGTTTTCCCTCTCCCGCGCACCCACGGGTGCGAACCGGGAGGAAGGCTAGACCAAGGGCTTTGCGCGTCAAGCGTAACTCAGGAGGCGATCCCCAGACGGGACAGCGAACGGTCGAGCATCAGCAGTTGCCACAGCAGCCGCGAATGGTCGCTGCGCCCGGCAATGTGCGCCTCCGCCAGAGCGCCGATCCGCCCGCCATCGAACCAGCCGGTGCGGGCAAGCGCCGCGCTCGATCCGATTGCCCGGGCGCTGTCGGCCAGCGGGCCGCGGAACCATTCAGCAATGGGCGTCACAAAGCCCTGCTTCTGGCGGAACAGGATATCGTCAGGCAGGTAACGGCGCATGGTCTTCTTCAGCAGCCACTTGCCCTCCCCGCCCCTGATCCGCAGCCCTTCCGGCAGGCTGGCGGCGAATTCGATCAGGCGGTGGTCGAGCAGCGGCTCACGCGCCTCAAGGCTCACCGCCATGCTGGTGCGATCGACCTTGGTCAGGATATCGCCCGGCAGCCAGAACTTGAGATCGGCATATTGCGCGCGGTCCAGCGCGGAGCGGGCAGGCGCGCGGCGCATCGTGTCCTCGAACAGGCTTTCGGCCCGGTAATCGCCGCGCAGGCGCAGGAACTCGGTCGAATAAAGTTCGGCCCGCAGCTCGGGCGGCAGCACCCCGACCGAGCGCGCATAGCCAGCCTCGCTGGTCTCGGCGAGGCTGAGCAGCGTGGACTTGGCCCGCAGCGGGCGCGGCGCCCAGTCGGCCTTGGGATAGATCGCGCCAAGCGTGCCGAACAGCGGCCCCCGCAGCGACTGCGGCAAAATGCCGCGCAGCCGATCCTCGCCCCACTGGAAGCGCTGGCGGCGGTATCCGGCAAAGGCCTCGTCGGCGCCGTCTCCAGACAGGGCGACCGTCACCGTCTCGCGCGCCAGCTGGCAGACCCGCCAGGTGGGGAGCGCGGACGCATCGGCAAAAGGTTCGTCGAACATGGTCGCGAGACGATCGACGTGTTCGAAATCGTCGGGCGCGACGGTGCGGGCGCTGTGCGCGGTGTGGAACCGCTCCGCGACCTGTCGGGCGTAGCTCGTCTCGTCGAGCGCGGCGACGTCGAAACCGATCGAGCAGGTCTTGACCGGATCGCGGCTCGCCTCGGCCATCAGCGCGACGACGCTGGAGCTGTCCACCCCGCCCGACAGGAACGCGCCCAGCGGCACGTCGGCCACCATCCGTGAAGTCACCGCCTGACGCAGCAGGTGGAGCAGTTCGGCCTCGAGGTCGCTTGCCCGACCCTGCCGCCGCTCGGCAAAGGATACGTCCCACCACTGGCTTGGCGCGGGCAGCGGCTGGCCGTGGCGCAGCAGCAGGCTGTGTCCTGCGGGGAGCTTGTGGACCCCCGCCAGGAACGAGCGGTGATCGGGGACGTAGCCCCACGCGAGATAATCCTCCACCGCCAGCGGATCGACTTCGCGCCGCAGCAGCGGGTGGGCGGTGAGGCCCTTGAGCTCCGAGGCGAAGGCCAGGCTGCCGTCGCTCAGCTGGGCGTAGAACAGCGGCTTTACGCCCAGCCGGTCACGGGCGAGGAACAAGGTGCGCTCCGCCATGTCGTAGATCGCGAAAGCGAACATGCCGTGCAGGCGCGGCAGGCAAGCAGGCCCCCAGCGCTGCCAGGCGGCGAGAATCACCTCGCTGTCGCCATCGGTGCGGAACTGGGCGCCCAGCCCGCGCAGTTCCTGCCGCAGTTCGCGGTAATTGTAGATCTCGCCGTTGAACACCAGCATTGCGCGCCCGTCGGTGGAGGCCATCGGCTGCGGCGATCCGGCGACGTCGATGATGGAGAGGCGGCGGTGACCAAGCCCCACCCCCGGCGCGGTCCATACGCCGCCGCCGTCCGGTCCGCGGTGCACCATGGCGTCGCACATCCGCTCGACCCGCAGCGGATCGACCGGCTTGGGCGTGGGAAGGTGATAGATTCCGGCGATTCCACACATGGTTAACGCGCCTAGCGGAGCCGGGCCATGTGGTCCATCCATGCGCCCGTCTCACCCGTCGCGGCCCGGAACCGGGTGAGCGCTTCGGCGGCGGGACGGTCCGGACGGTTCTCGGCGGAGAGGATCAGCAGCATGGTCGGTTCGCGGCGCAGCAGCAGCCGGTCGCGGATGTTGGCGGCCTTGAGCGCGACGTTGCTGCCGGTGAGCAGCGCGCCCGTGCGGTAGTACGTTTCGGCAAGGCGTTCGGCGCGATCGACGTGGACCAGCCGGTCGCTCTTGCCGCCCGGAACCGATGGGCCTTCGCTGGTCCAGTTCCAGCCGCTGTCGGGACGCAGCGCGCCCTCACCAAAGCCGCCAGCCTCGCGGCCCTCGTCCTGCGCGGAATAGAGCGCGAAGAACACGTCGACCTGCCGCCCTTCGCCGTCCTGGTAGCGACCGAGCAGGCGGTGGTCAGCGCCGGTCGCGCGCGGTTCCCACCAGGCGGCGGGATCATAGTCCACGCGCGTCCAGCCTGGTACTTGCGGCAACTCGATCCGTGCTGGCATGGGCGCGGCAAGGCGCTCGGCGGCGCGGGCCCAGGCGAGCCCCCCGGCACAGACCAGTGCGAGGCCGGCCAGCAGCGACAGCAGGCTGCCGCCCGCGCGCGCCAGCCAGTCCAGCCGAGTATCCGCGGCAATCGCGGCGCTGTCGATCATCGGATCGTCGATGCCCCGGTCGAAAAACCGCCAGCCCAGCGCCATGACCATGGCAATCACCAGCGCGAAGAACACCCAGCCGTAGATCAGGTGATCGACCCCGCCCGCACGTTCCGCACCGATATATTGCGCAGCGTAGATCGTTCCCCAGGCACGCACCCCGTTGGCGAGAATCGGCACGGCCACGCACAGCGCCATGAAAGCAATCCGGCGCGACCAGGAGCGGAAGCAGACATTGCCGACCAGCGCCCCCAGCGCGACCATCGCGATCAGGAACTTCACGCCCGAGCAGGCCTCCGCCACTTCGAACAGCCCGGCGGGCGTGTCGATGAACACCCCGTCGATTGCGGCAGGCACCTGGCTCAGGTGCACCAGCGCGACGGTCAGCTTGGCCGTGATCGTCTGGAGCGGCGGGACGAGTTCATCGCCGAACGGCACCAGGAAGGCCATGTATGCAAAGGGGAACAGCAGTCCGGCAAAGACACGCGGCCCCAGCAGGACCAGTCCGCTGGCCGGCAGCAGCATGACCGCTCCGGCCTGCCGGAACAGGTTGAGTCCGGCAAGAGCGCCAAGCCCCCACAACAGCATCGCCGCGAGCGCGGCGAGCAGTCCCGGCCACCAGGCCTGCGGTTCCAGCCGGGCGACCTCGGCGCGGCGCTGCCAGACCAGCCAGGCGATGATCGCAGGGACAAGCAGGATATGGTTGTAGGTGGAACTGTCCCACCACTGAGCGAACATCTCCCGCCAATCGGAAGCGAAGGCAGCGATCAGCGCGAGCCAGGTTCCCGCCAATGCAGCCAGCGCGCGCCGCCACGGATCGAGCGGACGGCCCTGATCCAGCGGCTCGGCCTGCAGCGCGATATCAGGCGGCATGGCGTGCGGGCACATCCTTGCGCCCAATCATCGCCGCCAGCGGGGCCAGCGTTGCCTGCCAACTCAGCTCCTCGACCACGAAGCGCCGGGCCTGCAGGCCAAGGGTCCAGCCCTGGCGCGGGTGCGAAAGCAGCGCGGTGACGCGCTCGACCAGCTCGTCGTCGCTGTCGGCGATCGCCAGATGCTCGCCATCGCGCGCGCCGATCCCAGTGGCGGCGGCGCTGGTCAGCACCACCGGCAGGCTCATCGCCATGGCCTCCAGCACCTTGTTCTGGACCCCGCGCGCGATCTCCAGCGGCACGAGCGCAA
Organism: Novosphingobium sp.; assembly: GCA_041912655.1. Lineage (GTDB taxonomy): Bacteria > Pseudomonadota > Alphaproteobacteria > Sphingomonadales > Sphingomonadaceae > Novosphingobium. The sequence goes on from JAYRMP010000001.1 coordinate 69,131, forward strand.
GGTCGGCAGCGGAGAGCCAGGTGCGCATGTCCTCTACCCCGCCCCAGACATGCACCCCGTTCCTGCCATGGTGCTCGCGCAGTTCCTCGGCAGGATTGCGGCCAACAACGTGGAAGGTGGTGCGCGGAATCAGCTCGCGAATGCGCGGCAGCAGGCGCTCGATCACCCGCAGCGAAGCCTCGACGTTGGGGGCATAGTCCATCTGCCCGCTGAAGATCAGGCGCGGCCCGTCGCAGTCGATCAGGCGCGGCTCGGGCTTGACAGCGGCGGGATCGAAGAAGCGGCTGTCGATCCCGTTGCGCAGTGCCCGCACGTCGCAGGTCGCCTGATCCTCCACCGGCAGGCGCGCGCGGAACAGCGCCGCTTCCTCGGCCGAGACCAGCAGGCTGACGTTGGCACGGCGCGCCTGACGGGCCTCTTCTGCAGCCAGCAGCCTTCCTTCGCGCGCGTTGATCCAGCTGCGGACGCCGTGATCCCGCTCCGCATAGGCTTCGAACTTGGCGGAATCGACATCGACGAAATCGAAGATCACCTCCCCCGTGAAGTCTTCGGGGATGTACTGGCCCATCTGGCCGGAAAAGACATAGATCGTCGCGACGGGGCGCTCGCGCAGCACGCGGGCGACGTAGTCGGCAATCTCCGCGCTGTAGAAGGCCGGCAAGCTCACCGGCTGGCGGCGCAGCAGCGATTCCACCCCGGCGAGGACCAGCGGCTTGACCCGGCGCACCAGGCGATAGCTGCGCGCGAGGGCGGCAAGCTCCACTTCCTCGGCGATATCGCGGTCATCGTCGGCGAAAGTCGCGACATGGACCGGGGCCAGTCCGGCGATCTTCTTCAGGATATGGTGCGACCGGATCTTGTCCCCGCGATCGGGCGGGAATGGCATCCGGTGCGACAGGAACAGCACTTCGTTGGTCATGCGAGACCCCTGGAGATCAGTGGCCCGGCAAGATTGGCGAGGCGAAGCGGAAGCCGTTTCCACAGCGCGATGCGCGCGGAGTGACGGCTGGAAGTGGGATCGGCATCGCGCATGGGCTGGCCGGGCGCGGTCCAGGCGGCATAGCCCAGCGGCTCGGGCTCGAACCCCCAGTTGCGTTTGAAGTCATAGGCGCCGCTGCCGGTCTTGGAGCGGCCGAAATCGAACCGCTCGCAGCCCCGGCGGCGGGCGTGGAGCATCAGTTCGTAATACATTCGGTCGTTGGCGCGTAGCCGCCGCGCGGCCGTGGTGCCACCGCCCCAATAGGGCATCACCGCGCTGCGATGGTAGAGCGACAGGACGCTGGCCACGGGCTGGCCTTCATGCCGCACGGTCAGAATATCGGCGGCATCGCCAAAGGCATCCAGCACCTCGGCGAACAGGCGGCGCGGAAACACGGGGGTACCAAGGTTGCGCACGCTTTCGGCGTAGACGGCGTAGTGGGCAGCACGGACCGCAGAGCTCCGCCCGATCTCGACAGTCAGGTCGGAGCTCAGGCCCTTGCGCACCTCGGCGCGCTGCTTGCGCGGGATCGCGAGCAGCTGCGCCTCATCGTCCGCAGCGAGGGGCGCAACGAAACCGCAATGCGAATCGAACCGGACCTTCCACCCCTCGCGCCCGTCGGGGAGAGGGCCACCGCGCAGCTCCGCCGCCGGACAGGACCGGCGCAGCGCCAGTTCTTCCAGCGCGGCGAACAGCGGCGCGGGATCTTCGCCTTCGTCGACCAGAACTCCGCCACCAACGCCGAAGCCGCTGGAGGCAAGCATGCCGCCAAACAGCGGCGAATGAACTTCGAGCAGGGGAAGATAGCCGATCAGCTGCCCGCCCCGTTCCAGCAGCAGCGCACAAGCCCGATTGCCGGTCCCGCGCGCGGTGGCGAGCAGCCAGGCCGGGCGATGGAACGGCGTCGCGTGCGGATGCGCGGCGAGGAAGCCCTCGATCCGGCGCAATTCGTCTGTCTGATCCAGCGCGCTTACGCGCACGCAGGCCAGACTAGGGCGGAACGGCGCATTCATGCCGCCAGCTCCACCGCCAGCTGCTTTTCCCGGTGGGCCAGCACATCCATCCGGCCCCACTGGAAATCGCGGATCAGCGCTTCCAGCTTTTCCGCCATGACCGCGAGGTTGGTATAGTGCCGCACCCGCGAACGCAGCGGCGCGCCCGGGACACGGGGCTGCTGCGGATCGATCTCCCACGGGTGGAAATAGAACACCGCCGGGCGGCCATCGCGGGTGTTGACCTGGCGGATCGCCCAGCGCTGGAAGGCATAGGGCAGGACGCGGAAGAATCCCCCGCCCCCCGCAGCCAGCCGGCGCCCGGCGAAATGCGCCGTGGTGACCGGAATCTCGATCAGGTCCGACCACGGCAGCGGCTTGAAGGCAAAGCGCGGCGCATCGCGCCAGCCGTAGTGGTCGTGCGTGATCGGCGCGACCGAGGAACTGTATTCAAAGCCCTGTTCGGCGAGCGCCATGTAGGCCCATGGCGTGCGCTGATCGATCGAGAAGCTCGGCGCACGGTAACCGGTGATCCGGGTGCCCGAGGCATCTTCCAGCACCTTGCGGCTGCGTTCCAGATCGGCGGCGAAGCTGTCCTTGTCGAAGCGGAACACGCGCTCGTGATCCCAGCCGTGGCTGGCAAGCTCATGCCCCTCCTCGACGATCCGGCGCATCAGGTGCCCGTGGCGCTGCGCCACCCAGCCGAGCGTGAAGAAGGTGCCCTTGACCTCGGCGGCAGCGAACATGTCGAGAATGCGCTCGCAATTGCCGACCACGCGGTCGGACTGCGAATCCCAGCTGTCCCGGTCGATCACCCCCTCGAAGGCGCCGACCTGGAACCAGTCCTCGACATCGACCGACAGGCCGTTGACCACCGGGTGGAGAGACATGGCGACCTCGCTGCTCCCCGGATCAGGCGGCGGCGCGCTGGGCGTCGTCGGATTCGATCCATTCGATCAGCATGGTCAGCGTGTGGCGGATGGTACGCTCCTGCTCCAGCATCTTGCCTTCGAGCGCGCCAAGCTTGGCTTCCATCGCGGCCAGGGCTTCGTCGTGGGCAGGATTGGCCGCCACGGTCGGGGCCGCATCGCGCTCGTTGGCCAGTTCGATCACGGCCTGCTGCAACTCGCGGATCTGGGAATCGCGCTCAGCCAGCATGGCCTGAAGCTCGGCCAGCGCCACCGCATCGACCGGCAGCGCGGGCGCGGGCGCGGCCGCCACGGGATCCGGCGCCTCCGCAACCGGCTTCGGAGCTTCAGGTGTGATCCGCTTGAGCTGGAGCGTACCGTCGAGTTCCAGTTCCTCCAGCACCTGGCTGAGCATCGCGCCGTCGATCCGGCTGCGCTGCTCGACCGCGCCCAGCAGCATCAGGCGGTTGCAGATCTGGTTGATCCGGCGCGGCACGCCGCCCGAGGCTTCGTAAAGCCCGGTGAACACGCGCTGATCGAACTGCGGATTGCCGGTCCAGCCGACGCACTTCAGGCGGTGCTCGATGTAGGGCTGCAATTCGCCCAGCTCCATCGCCTCGAGGTGATGGGCGGCGATCACGCGCTGGCGCAGCTGTTCAAGCTGCGGGTGATCCTGGATCGTCTCGCGGAATTCCGGCTGGCCGAGCAGCAGCGTCTGGAGCAGCGGGTGCGCGCCAAGCTGGAAGTTGGAGAGCATGCGCAGCTCTTCCAGCGCGTCGATCGCCAGGTTCTGGCTTTCGTCCACCACCAGCAGGCAGCGCCGACCGGAACGGGCCTCGTCGTGGAGGAACGCCTCGATCGCGCCCAGCGCGCTGGCCTTGTCATGCCCATCGACGATCAGGCCGAAGGCCTGGGCAACGACATGGACCAGCTCCTCGCCATCCAGCTTGCTGGTGACGATCTGCGCAGCGGTGAGGCGCGCGGGATCGATGGTTGCCATCAGGTGCGCGACCAGGGTGGACTTGCCCGCGCCGACCTCGCCGGTGATCACGACGAAGCCTTCGCCCTGGGCGAGGCCATAGGAGAGGTAGGACAGCGCCTTGCGGTGCGTCAGGCTCTCGAAATAGAATGTGGGATCGGGGGTCAGCTGGAACGGCCGCCCGGTGAGCCCGTAAAAGTCATTGAACATCGTGATCTACTCCCGGAAGGCTCAGAAGGAATACCGCACGCCGACCAGCGCCTGGGCGGACCAGACATCGTCGACGAGATCGCGGCTCACCCCGTCCACGCCGACCGCGGCAGTCGCGGTAAGGTGGCTGGTGATCGAACGGTAATAGGCAGCGGTTGCGCCGATCGAGTTGGAATCGCCAGTCAAGGCATCTCCGCTTTGGTACCAGTTGGCCCAGATATTGGTGCCAAAGCTGGAGTCGCGGTCGATCCGGCCATTGAGATAGG
>JAYRMP010000001.1:73474-76110 GCA_041912655.1 Novosphingobium sp.
TTCTCGTCGACCACGCCGTTGGCGGCGGCGAGGACCGTGCCCGGCGCGGCGACGAACTTGCGACGGTCATAGCCCGCGCCAACGCCGTATTGCAGGCGGTTGCCGCTGACCCCGACGCTGGCCATCACCCCGCGCGCCCGGAAGGCGGAAGAGCGGACCGAACCCAGCGCGCCGCCGAAGCAGCTCGACTGGCCGGCAGAAACCGTGGAGGTCGCAGCGACGCACCCGCCCAGATCGCCATTGAGCGGATTGCGCACCGCCTCGAACTGGGTCGGCAGGTTCGCTAGCGACTGGTTGAGCATCCCGCCAAAGCCCGCGACATTGTCATAGACCGACACGTTGACGCTGGTGCGCGGCGACGGGGCATAGGCGAAGCTGCCGTAATAGCTGGTCGAGCCATAGCGCTTGCCGACATGGGCCTCGAAGGCGGTGCGGCGGCTGGGGCGCCACAGCACTCCGGCATCCCAGATCAGCCCTTCGGCGTCATAGGCCAGGATGCGCGGCGCGCTCTTGTCGGTGACGTAGCGCCCATCGGGACCCCGCAGCGCCAGCCCAGTAACGGGATCTCGGACCGCGTCGCGGCTGGAAATCTTGACGTTCTCCCAGCCCACGCCGCCCACCAGCGCGATGTCGTTGCCGACCGGGATGGTGATGTCGGCGCGCAGATGCTTGTCGTCGATCCTCTGATCGAGATTGGAGACATCTTCGCGGTTCCAGCCCGCGCCGACGCCGATCCCGACCGGCAGAAGCTCGCCCGCGCGGGTGCCGGCATGGACCTGCGCATTGTGGACCACCGAATCGTCGAACACGTCGATCAGCGGCTGGCCCGGCGCGATCGAGAGCGAATTGGGGCTCTCCACCCGGTTATAGCCGATCCGGTAGTGCGCGGAGACATCGACGTCCCCGGCCCGGGTCTGCAGCGACGGCCCCGCATAGACCGAGTAGATCTGGGTGACGCTGTCACCGAACTCCAGCCCCGACACGGTCGCACCGTTGTTCTCGACGCTCATCCGCGAGGCGAGCGCGCCTGCCTCGATGGTAAGGGTGCGCGGGACGATCGCGGTGGAGACGCGGGCGATGCCGCTCATCGTGTCGCTGTCGGACGTGTCCTGGCCCCAGCCGAAGCGGCGTTCGTAGCGCAGCGACAGCGCGCCCTGGGTGTTGCGCCCGTCGATCGCGACATCGGCGCCCGCGGCGACCGAAGTATAGGTCAGCACGTCATTTCCGGGCGAAAGCTCCGCCAGCATGACCTGACTGGCCTCGATGTAGGGGGTGATCTTCACCCGCCCGCTGTGCTTGGCCAAAGGCACGGCATCCGGGCCGCCGTCATCGCCGGATTCGTCGTCGCCGGAAGCCATCGCCCCGTCGCCTGCGTCCGACATGTCGCCATAGGTCACGTACTGCGCATGGGCGAGGCCCGGCACGCAGGCGGTAAAGCCCGCGGCGAGCAGCGCGCAGCGCCACATGAGGTGGGAGTGCATCGTCATCCCCCGTATCCGTAATAGGAGCCGAAGCGGCGGCCGCTCGGGCTGAAATGGACTGCGTTGAGCAGCAGCTGGATGTTCGGACAGGCCGAAAGCAGCGAGATCGCGTCTTCCAGCGCGCCCTGCCCGGTCTTGTCGGCCCGTGCGACAACCACCGCCTGCCCTGCGTACTTGGCCAGCTCGGCTGCCGGACTTGCGGCCAGCGCGGGCGGCGAATCGAAGATCACGAAGCGGTTGGGTGCGCCCTGGACCAGCCGGTCGAGCACGTTTCGGGTGCGCGAGGAGGCGATGAATTCGCTGTCCGAATTGGTCGCGTTGCCCGCGGGCAGAACCCACAGCCCGGAAATGTCGGTGCCGATCACGCAATCGGCCACGTCCATCTCGGGATCGGCGAGCGCATCCATCAGCCCCGGACCGCCGGGCAGGCCCAGCATCGAAAGCACCGAAGGCTTGGCAAAGTCGGCATCGACCAGCAGCACTTCGCTTTCCTTTTCCGCGGCGATCGCCAGCGCGAGGTTGACGGCGGTGAAGCTCTTGCCCTCGCCCGGATGGGGCGAGCAGATCAGCACCCGCTGCGATGCCGCGCCCATGCCCTGCTGGCCCAGTTGGGTGGCGTTGAACAGCAGCTGGCGCTTGACGATGCGGAACTCCTCCAGCAGCGCGGTCACGCTGCCTTCGGGCACGATCAGGCCCTGGTCGCGCAGGTGCTGGCGGTTGACCGGATGGCGCTCGCCCTCGAACACCACGGTTTCGATCGTCGGCACCGGCAATGTTTCGGCATTCGCTGCAGGAGCGATCACTTCCGCGCTGACCACTTCGGGCTTTTCCACCGGGGGCAGCGGGCCGGTGGCCGACACCGGCGGCGCAGCGGGTGCAACCGGAGCGGCAGGCGCCTCGACCACCGGAGTGACCTCGGCTTCCTCGATCTCTTCGTGCGCGCGGCGATAGCGGCGGCGCTTGGCGACCGGCGGGATCAGGTCCTCCGGGATCGGCGCGGGGGCGAGCTTGACCAGGTCATAGTTGCGCACGACCCGCTCGATCAGCGAGGGCTTGCCATCTTCCTGATCGTGCTCGGGCACGGGGATCTTGCTGTGTTCGGTCATTGCAATCCCCTCACGCCACCATGCCGACCTGGATGAATTCGATCACCAG
>JAYRMP010000001.1:76120-183653 GCA_041912655.1 Novosphingobium sp.
ACGAACAGCCCGCCCAGCGCCGCACTGGCGCCGTAGAAATACTTCAACCGCCTGGTGCGCAGTTCGCGGGCCGCGTCGGTCATCGTCTGGCTGATCGCGCCCAGCACCGGCAGGCCCGTTGCCTTCTCCAGCTTGTTCACCGTCGCGAAGGTCGAGCGCAGCTGGCTGAGCGCAAAGGCCCCACCCGCGCCCGCGCCAAGACCGAGGACCAGCACCGCGAGCAGCAGCAGCGGCCGGTTGGGCGCGACAGGCCCGCGCGGAGTGGTCGGCGGATCGATCACCTGGAAGCGGACCGAATTGTGCTCGGTCTCCACCTGCCCGCGCAGGCGCAGTTCCTCGCGGTCCTGCAGCAGCTTGTCGTACTGCTGCTTGAGCACGTCATAGTCGCGGTTGATCCGCGCCTGTTCGGCGGCAACCGTGGGATTGCTGATCTGCTGGGTGGTGATGCGCGAAACCTCGGCCTGCACCGCCGCGCGGCGGGTGGACAGCGCCTGGACGTTGGCCTGCCGCTCCGCCTTGATCGACTGGAGCGAGGTATAGGCGGGGTTGGGCATTCCGCCCGCACCGCCGCCATTGCCCTCTGCTGCAGCCGCCGCACGCAGCGAGGCGACCTGGTTCTTGGCGGCGATCACGTCGGGATGGTTGTCGGTCAGCCCGCGCGCCTTCATGCCGGAAAGTTCCGCCTGGGCCTGGGCCAGCGCCGAACGGGCGCCGCCCGAAGGTCCGGAGCCGGGCAGGCTCTGCGGGGTGCCGGCCAGCTGGCCATTGATTGCGGCCAGCGCGCTCTGCGCGGCGGCGAGATCGGCGTCGATCCCGCGCAGTTCGGCGCGCGAGGCCTCAAGCCGCTGCATGACCGACACGCCGCCCTGGATCAGGTCCGGGTTCTGCGCCTCGAACGCCAGCCGCTTCTGCTCGGCGGCTTCCAGTTCCTTCTGCCGCTGGGCCAGCTGCTGGTCCATGAAATCGAGCGACTGGGTCATCTGGCCGCGATTGCCGGCCAGATTTTCCTCGCGGAAGATGTCGATCAGCTTCTGGACGATGTCCTGCGCGATCTTGGCGTTTTCAGCATCGCTGCGCGAACCGTCGCCGAAGCTGGCGGTGATCGTGAACAGGTTATCCTTGACGCTTTCGACCTTGATCTTCTTTTCAAGACCCAGGACCGCGGCTTCCATCTGCTTGGGAGAGGTGATGCTTTCGCCCACGGCGGTGCCGCGGATCACCTTTTCCAGGTTGATCGCGCTGGTCAGGGTCTGCTGGACCCGCTCGATGTCGCGCTTGCGGTCGCCCATGCCGATCCCGGTGGTCTCCGCGATGACATCGTCGATCTGGACGTAGATGCGCGCCTTCGATTCATAGCTGTTGGGGATCAGCGCCACCACAAGCCAGCCGAGCAGGCAGACGGCCCAGGCAATACCCAGCGCCAGCCAGCGGCGATGCCAGACCGAATAGAGCGCCGCGCGCAGTTCGTCGTAGATGTTGGTCATGCGTCGCCCCCGGCCCGCCCCTTCCTCAGAACGTGCTTTCGGGGATGATGATCACGTCGCCCGGCATCAGCATGACGTTGGCCTTGCTGTCGCCGCGCTTGAGCAGGTCGCCCAAACGGATCGCGAATTCCTTCTGCTGGCCGGTGCCCTTGTCGAAGCGGACCAGCTTGGCGCGGTTGCCCGAGGCGTATTCGGACAGGCCGCCCACCGCGATCATCGCGTCAAGCAAGGTCATGTTGGCACGGTAAGGCAGCGAAGCCGGCTTCTCGGTCGCGCCGACGACGCGGACCTGCTGGCTGAAGGTGCCAGCGAACTTGTTGACGATGACCGAGACCAGCGGATCCTGGATGTACTGCGACAGCTGGAGCTTGATATCCTCTGCCAGCATCGACGGCGTCTTGCCCACGGCGGGCATGTCGGTGATCAGGGGGGTGGTGATCCGCCCGTCGGGCCGGACCTGCACCTTTGCGCCCAGCTCCGGATTGCGCCAGACGAAGATGGTCAGTTCATCGAGCGGACCGATGACGTATTCCTCGCCCGGGCCTTCCTGCATCGCCACGTAATTCGCCGGCGGCAGCTGCGGTCCATTGGCGCCGCCGGCACAGCCGGACAGGGCCAGGCTCAGCATGGCGCTACCGGCAAGCAGGCGGGAGAAACGGTTAATCGGCATCGGGCATTCCCTTAGAAAGCGCCGTGCCGTCCGTCTGGACATGCCCCTATCCCACACGGAAGGCCCGGCTATTCAGGCTCCGATATCGGCAAAAAGGGTGAATATTGCGTTAGCCTTGTGTGCAGATTCGGTGGCGAAATGGCCCCGGTCCCAAAGCGGGACACTGCACCAAGCAGGTGTTAAACCAGCATTTCCTTCGCCGGCCCCTGCCCAAGGAACATCGCCGGACTGGCGCTGGCGCCATAGGCCCCGGCGCAGAACACCGCCACCAGATCGCCCACTTCGGCGCGGGGGAAACCGCCCTTGTCGGCCAGCCGGTCCAGCGGAGTGCACAGGCAGCCGACCACATTGGCTTCCTCTTCCACCGGCGCTCCAAAACGAGTGGCGATGGCCACCGGATAGTTGCGGCGGACCACCGTGCCGAAGTTGCCGCTGGCCGCCAGCTGGTGATGCAGCCCGCCATCGGTGATCAGGTAAAGCTCACCGTGGCTGAGCTTGCGGTCGACGATCCGGCAGAGATAAACCCCTGATTCGCCGACCAGATAGCGGCCCAGTTCGATGCAAAACGCGGTTTCACGCAGCACTGCGGGAAGCTGGTCCATCCGCTCGCCCAGCGCCGCGCCCACCGCTTCAAGATCAACCGGCAGGTCGCCGGGAAAATAGGGAATGCCGAAGCCGCCGCCGAGGTTGCAGTGCGGCAGCGCCGTGCCGCTGTCCTCGGCAAGGCGCGCGGCCAGTTCCAGCGTCTGGCGCTGGGTCTCGATGATCGCCGCCGCGTCCAGCGCCTGACTGCCCGCAAAGATGTGGAAGCCGCGCCATTCGGCCCCGGACGTAATGATCCGGCGGACCAGCGCCGGAACGCGCTCGGCATCGATCCCGAACGGCTTGGCCCCGCCGCCCATCTTCATGCCCGAGCCCTTGAGGTCGAAATCGGGGTTCACCCGGACCGCGAGGCGCGGCGTGACGCCAAGCCGCGCGGCTATGGCGAGCGCGCGCTCCGCCTCGCCTTCGGATTCGAGGTTGAGCGTGACGCCTGCGGCAATCGCCACTTCCAGTTCCGCGTCGCGCTTGCCCGGCCCGGCAAAACTGACCCGTGCCGGCTCGATCCCTGCGGCGCGGACCAGCGCCAGTTCCCCGCCCGAGGCAATGTCGAACCCGTCGACCAGACCTGACATGGTTTCGAGGATTGGGCCGTATGGGTTTGCCTTGACGGCATAATGCAGGGCAACCCGCCTGGGCAGCACCACGCGCAGCCGGGCCACGCGGCGGCGGATCAGGTCGGCCGAGTAGACGAACAGCGGGGTGCCGCCAGCCTCCTCCACCAGCGCGCTGGCCTTGCGACCGGAGATTGCCAGCTCGCCATCGATGGCGGTGAAGCCGCCGGGAATCGGGCCAAGCGGCTTCATGCGGTGAGTTCCTGGTAGAGGCCGCTGCGGTCGAGCTTGCCGTTGGGGGAAATGGGCATCGCCTCGCGCCAGTGGATGACGCGCGGCTGCATGAAATTGGGCAGTTCCTTCAGCAGGATGCGTGGCAATTCGTGTTCAGCGTCGGAACTTCCGGGCGCGGCCCGGACGACCAGATGAACCGCCTGCCCCAGCCGTTCGTCGGGAATGCCCAGCGCCACCGCCTCGGCAACCAGTCCGGTGGCGAGCGCGGCCTCCTCGATCTCCTGCGGGCTGATCCGGTTGCCCGCGCTCTTGATCATCGCATCGCGCCGTCCGGCGAAATAGAGCAGGCCGTCGGCATCCCGTCGCACCCGATCGCCAGACCACACGGCCGCGCCGCCATAGCGCGACCCCGCGGGTGCGGGACGAAATCGCTCGGCGGTCCGCTCGGCGTCCTGCCAATAGCCCTGAGCGACCAGCGGGCCGCAGTGGACAAGCTCGCCTTCCTCTCCGTCGGCAGTCACGGCCCCGTCGTCCCCAATCACGAGAATCTCGGCATGCGGGATCGCCTTGCCCATCGAAGTCGGATGGCTGTCGATCAGCGCCGGGTCGAGGAAGGTCGAGCGGAACGCCTCGGTCAAGCCATACATAGCGAACAGCCGGGCCTGCGGGAATAGACCGCGCAGTCGCCGGACCAGATCGGGCGTCAGCGCGCCTCCGCTGTTGGTCAAACGCCGCAGCCTGGCAGCGGTTTCGGCGGGCCAGTCGAGCTCGACCAGCTGGACCCACAGCGGCGGCACGGCGGCCAGCGTGGTCACCCCATGCTTTTCGATCGCCTTCACGACGTCGCGCGGGGTCAGGTAGTCAAGCGGAACCGCGCTTGCTCCCGCATACCAGTGCGACAACAGCTGGTTCTGCCCATAGTCGAACGACAGCGGCAGCACGGCGAGCGCGCGGTCGTCTGCCGTCAGTCCCAGATAGCTCGCGACGCTTTCCGCCCCCAGCCACATGTTGGCATGGCTGAGCATCACCCCCTTGGGCCGCCCGGTCGAACCGCTGGTGTAGAGGATCGCGGCAAGCTCGTCCGGATCGGCCGCGCTGGGGGGTAGCGGCGCGGCATCGCGCGCGGCAGTCACGGCGTAGCCCTCCGCTACCGCACGGCACTCCGCAGGCAAATCGCCTTCAGCCAGAGTGGCCAGCCGCGCCGGGGTGCCGATCAGCAGCCTTGCCCCGCTGTCGGTGCAGATGTGTGCCACCTGGGCATGTTTCAGGAGCGGATTGACGGGAACGTGAACCAGCCCCGCACGGGCCGCCGCCAGCGGCATCAGGCAGGTCAGTTCGCCCTTGGCGGCCCAGCTTGCCACCCTTGCGCCAGGCTCCGGCACCTGTGTCTTCAGCCATCCAGCGAGCCTGCCGACACGATCCCTTAAGTCCTTGTAGGTAAGAGTGTCCTCGCGCAGTACCAGCGCAGGGGCATCATCCGCCCCGCGCAGGGCGAGATGGTCGAGCGGCCGGATCGTAGTGACATCAGGCGCGGACAAGGGTCGCAAGGCTCCGTTGCAAGTGAGGTTCGCCGGTTGGTTTCCATCGTCTATCACGATGATCTTAAGGAAGTGCAAGACGATGCCGCGCTCGCCACGCTGCTCGCCGGGCCGGCCGACGCGCCGTTCGACCGGCTGGACTGGTGGCGCGCGCTGGTCGAGGAATGCGACATGTTTCCGCTGATCGCAGTGATGCGCGATGGCGAGCAGCGCGGCGTCATGCCACTGCACCGCCAGCAGCGGCGGATCCATGCGCTGGTCAACTGGTATTCCTTCCGCGTCCGCCCGCTGTTCACGCCGGGGGCGGACCAGACCGCCATGCTGGATGCGCTGGCCCGGGATCTGCCCGGACAGGCCCCGCACCTGGTGCTCGCCCCGCTGCCCGACGAGAATGGCGAGGCAACGGCCTTCGCCGCAGCCCTGCGCCGCGCCGGCTGGACTGTCTTCATGCGCCAATGCGACGTCAACCACGTCCTTCCGGTGGGTGGCCGCAGCTACGCGCAATACATGGCATCGCGCCCCGGCCCCTTGCGCACCACGCTGAAGCGAAAGGGCGCGAAGGTCAGCGTGAGCATCGAGGCGCAGTTCGACCCCGCCAGCTGGCAGGCGTACGAATCGGTCTATGCGCAGAGCTGGAAGCCGCACGAAGGCTCCCCAGCCTTCCTGCGCCGCTTCGCCGAGGCCGAGGGAGCCGCCGGGCGCCTGCGGCTCGGCATCGCGCGCGCGGACGGCGCACCGGTCGCCGCGCAGCTGTGGACGGTGGAGGGCGGCACCGCCTTCATCCACAAGCTCGCCCATACCGAGGCATCGAAGCCGCTCTCCCCCGGCACTACCCTGACCGCCGCCCTGTTCGAGCAGGTAATCGACCGCGACCGGGTCAGCCTCGTCGATTTCGGCACGGGCGACGATCCCTACAAGCGCGACTGGATGGAATTGGTCCGTCCGCGCTACCGGATCGAGGCTTTTCGTGCCCTGTACCCCGGTAACTGGCCCGCAATCGCCCGCAATACCTTGCGCGGGCTGGTCCGGCGCGGCTAGAGCGGCCCCGACCAATGGATGGAACACCCATGCGCTCCGATACCGACCGCAAGCTACGCCGCATACTTTCCGACGTGCTCGGCCTTACGGACGAACAGGTCGAGGACCTGACCCCGGACACGGGCCTGTTCGGACATCTGCCCGAGCTTGATTCCATGGCGGTCGCCGGACTGTTCACGGAAATGGAAGACCGGCTGGAAATCTCGATCGACGACGACGAAATCGACGCCGACCTGCTCGAAACCTACGGCGCCCTGCTCGCCTTTGCCGAGGCGAAACGCGAGGCGGCGTGAGCAGCGCAAGCTACCCCTGCCCCCTGCCTGGCGGCGCCGACGCGCATGAATATGCCCTCTCGCTAGACCGGGACCGGCCTGTGCGTTTGCTGGTGGTTCCGGCGCTGTTCGACGAAGCGAACAAGCTGCGCCACCTGACCGTTGAAGTCATGCGCAGGCTGGATGACGCCGGGATCGATTGCTTCCTGCCCGACCTGCCCGGAACCAACGAAAGCCTGCGCGAGCTCGCTTCGCTCGAGCTTGAAGACTGGCGCATGGCGGTGGAAGCCGCCGCACGGCATTTCGGGGCGACGCACCTGCTGTCGGTACGCGGCGGAGGCCTGTTGTTGCCCAGCGGACTGCCCGGGTGGCTCTACGCCCCGGTCAAGGGCGCCAGCCTGCTCAAGACGATGCTGCGGGCGCGGATCCTCGCCTCGCGCGAGGCCGGGATCGAGGAAACCAGCGAAGATCTGCTGGAGCGGGGACTGGCTGACGGCCTGGAACTGGCTGGCTATGCCCTGTCGGGCGAGATGATCCGGCAGTTGCAGACGGCCCTCCCTGCAGAAGAGGTTCGCCTGGTCGCCATCGAACAGGACCTGATCGAGGGCCGCCCCCTGTGGCTGCGCGCCGAACCGGACCATGATCCGGTCCAGGCCGACGCCCTGGCCGCAATCGTCGCGGTGGGCTGCACGGCATGACCCGGCGGCATTTCACCTTTGCCTGCGACGGGGCCGAACTGGCCGGAACGCTCGACACCGCGGATTCGACCACGGGCCTGCTCATCGTCAGCGGCGGGAATGAAGTGCGGTCCGGGCCGTGGGGCAGCCAGGCCCAGCTTGCCGAACGGATCGCGACGGCGGGTTTCCCCGCGATGCGCTTCGACCGGCGCGGGGTCGGTGACAGCAGCGGGGAGAACACCGGCTTCGAAGGCAGCGCGCCGGACATTGCCGCTGCCCTGCGCGCATTCCGTTCGCATGTCCCGACGCTGCGGCGCGTGGTGGCCTATGGCAATTGCGACGCGGCGAGCGCGCTGATGCTGGCGGGCGGTGCCGGATGCGATGCGCTGGTGCTGGCCAACCCCTGGACCTTCGATCCCGAGCCCGAGGCAGAGATTGCCGCGCCTGCCGACGAGCCAGAGGCTGCGCCCACGCCGATGCCGCCGTCAGCCTTGCGCCGCCACTATTTCAAGCGCCTCACCAGCCCGCAGGCGCTCTGGCGGCTGCTGACGGGCAAGGTCGATGTCGGCAAGATGGCCGCGAGCATTGCCGATGCCGCCCGGCCCGATCCCGGCCCGGGCCCGCTGGCGACGCGAATGCAGGCTGCTCTGGCCGGTTTCTCGGGGCCGGTCACGTTCCTGCTCGCCGGCAATGACCGTACGGCCCAGGCCTTTCTGGCGAACTGGGATGCAGCCGATAGCCGCCTGCGCCGCTGCCCCGATGCCAGCCACAGCTTCGTCGAACCTCAGGCCCGCATCTGGCTGCAGGGCCAGATCCTCGCGGCGCTGCGGGGTACCGGCTGATGCGCTGGCAGGCACTCGGCCTCGCCACCCTTGCCATTTCAAGCCCCGCCCTGGCAGCGCCGGGCATGGGCAATGAGGTACTCAGCGCGGAAGTCTCGCCGGGAGAGATCGAGGCCGAATTGCGCTACGATGCGCTGGCCGGAGGCGTGGAAGACGGCGAGGACGTAGTCCAGCTGGAAGCTTCCTACGCCGCGAGCGGGCGCCTCAGACTGGCCGTCCAGGCCGAATTCGAGCGCGAGGCAGGCGGGACCCGCCAGGCGGATTCCCTCGGTCTACAGGCGCTGTACGTCCTCGGCCGACTTGGGGGCGTGGATGTCGCGGTCTATGGGCAGTATGAGATCGGCTTCAACCGGACTGACGCCATCGAGGCCAAGCTGGTCCTCCAGCATCGCCCCGGCCCGATGGACCTACGCTTCAATCTGATCGCGGAAAAGCCGCTTTCGTCCGGCGCCCCTGTCGAACTCTCCTATGCCGCGCTGGCTGACACCGAAATCAGCCCCAACGTCAGGCTTGGCGCACAGGCCTTCGGGGAGCTCGGAACGTTCAGGCGGCTGTTTGGCCGTGGCGGCCATTTCGTCGGTCCGGTCGCGCGGTTGCGCCTGGAAGGCAGCCCTCTAGAGCTTGAAGCGGGCTACCTGGTGGCCTTGGGCAGCGCCCGGGACGACACCAAAGGACAAGTCAGGATCGCGCTCGGCGCAGACTTCTAGTGCCGATTGACGCGGCGGGCGCTTCGTCGCAAAGCCGTGGCCATGACACCGCACGGACCCACTGCCAACAGCTTCATCTCGCAGCGCCTGCGCCTTCACTATGTCGACTGGGGCAATCCGGAAGCTCCGCCGCTGATCCTTCAGCATGGCGGGCGCGATCATTGCCGCAGCTGGGACTGGGTCGCCGAGGAGCTTGCAAAGGACTGGCACGTCATCGCGCCCGACCTGCGCGGTCACGGCGACAGCGCCTGGGCGCCCGACGGCAATTACGAGATGCCGGGCTTCGTCTATGACTTTGCCCAGCTGGTCCACACGCTGGGGCATGACCAGGTGACGATCGTCGCCCATTCGCTGGGCGGCAATGTCGCGACCCGCTTCACCGGCCTCTATCCCGAAAAGGTGCGCAAGCTGGTCTGCATCGAGGGACTTGGCCCCTCGCCTGCGGTGCGGGCCGAGCGCGAGGCCGCAGGCTATGCCAACCGCTTCCGCCAGTGGATCGCAGACCGGCGCGCCGCCGCCGGACGCTCGCCGCGCCGCTATCCGACGCTGGAAGCCGCCTATGCGCGCATGAAGGAGGAGAACTCCTTCCTAACCGACGAACAGGCCCGCCACCTCACCATCCACGGCGCCAGCCGCAACGAGGACGGGACCTGGAGCTGGAAGTTCGACCCCTATCTCAACGTCTGGCCATTCGAGGATGTACCCGCCGATCGCACGCAGGAGTTGTGGCAAGCGATCACCTGCCCGGTCCTGCTGCTCTACGGGCTGGACAGCTGGGCATCCAGCCCGGCCAAGGACGGGCGGCTGGACCACTTCCAGAACGCGCGGGTGGTCGAATTCGAAAACGCCGGGCACTGGCTGCACCACGACCAGTACGACCGTTTCATGGCCGAAGTGCGCGGGTTCCTGGCGGAATAAGCCGCCCAGCCCGGATCAGCTTTCGAGGTAGCGTTCGCGCAGCGCTGCAATGCGCGGCGCATCGATCTCCAGCACCTCGGCCAGATAGGTGTCCGCATCGCCGTGGCGCGCGCGGATCGCCTTGAACGATTCGGCGAGGTAGCTTTCCTCCACGCCCATCAGCACGCGCACGGTCTCATCATCGATCGGGCCGTAACGTTCGCGAATCTGGCTGGCTCCGGCAGCAATCCGCGCCTCGACCCGGCCGGCGACATTGGTCAGCAGATAGTCGGCCATGATATCGTCGCCATGCACGCCCAGCGCATGGTGGAGCATGGCGACCGCGAATCCGGTGCGATCCTTGCCCGCCACGCAGTGCACCAGGCTGGCCGAATCGCGGCCTTCCAGCACCTCGAAATAGCGCTTCAGCATCGGGACCAGGTTGGGCCGCCAGGCGATTCCGGCGTAGAGGTCCTGCATCGCCTTGCGGGCTTCGGCCGCGCTGATCGCGTCCCTCGCCGCGTCGACGTGAAGCGCAAGGCCCGCCGTCTCGTCGTCGTGGAACAGGACCTCGGCAGCGAAACCGGGGTAGCGGCGGCAGGGCTTTGCCTCGCGCTCGCTGGGGCCGCGCAGGTCGATCACCGTGCCCAGGTCCAGCGCCTTGATCGCCGCAAGGTCTGCTTCGGTGGCATCGCCATGCTGGGCCGATCGCCACAGCACCCCGGTGCGCAGGCGCGCTCCATCAGCACCGGCATAGCCGCCATAGTCACGGAAATTGTGGACGCCTTCAAGCGGCAGGACGCGATCGTTCATGCCCTGCGCTTGGCAGCAAGCGGCAAGCGGATCAAGCGCTGGATGTCAGCAAGCGCCCTGCGGCGATCAGGAACGCTTGGTGAAGCCCTTGCGCCGGCTTGCCGCATCGCGATCAAAACCGGCGTTGCGCATGATCTCGTGATCGAGACCGTCTGCCAGCCGCATGCCATCGGTGTTGTAGATCAGCCGCTTGTTCTCCGCGTTGGAGTGCCAGCTGTTGGCCAAGATCGTCTGCGCCAGCGCCGAAACCGCCAGGTCCAGCTCTCCGTCAGCGACGCACTGGTTGACCAGTCCCATCGCTACGGCTTCCGCCGCGCTGTAGGGGCGACAGGTCAGCATCATTTCCAGCGCCTTGGCCTGACCCACCCGGCGCGGCAGGCGCTGCGACATGCCCCAGCCCGGCACCAGCCCCCACTTGCCATGGGTATCGGCGAACCGCGCGCTGTCGTCGCAAACGATGAAGTCAGCCGAAAGCGCCATTTCCAAACCGCCGGTGAAACAGGTGCCGCGCACCGCCGCGATCACCGGCTGGCGCAGACGAGTAAGCAGTTCCAGCGTCTGCAGCTCGCGCCTCAGCCAGCCCAGCGCATCGGCGTGGGGCTTCTCGGTCAGGTCGTGCCCGGCGCAGAAGTGGTCCCCCTCCCCTCGCAGGACGACCAGCCCGATCTGGGCATCGTCCTGCAGCGTCAGGATATGCTGGCGCAGCTGGCGAAACAGTTCGCGGTTGATCGCGTTGCGCTTTTCCGGACGATTGAGCGACAGCGTGGCAACGCCATCTACATCGCCGCGCAGGACTAGATCGGTCATCGTGTTCCCTTCCTTCCAAGCACCTATAGCGCAGAGGGATCGGCCAGCAGATCGCCGATCCGGCGCACGAACCGGGCGGCATCGGCACCGTTGATAACGCGGTGATCGTAGCTGAGCGAGAGCGGCATCATCGTGCGCGGTTGAAAGCCCGCGCCATCCCACACCGCCTGCACACGCGAACGGGTAACGCCAAGGATTGCGACCTCTGGCTGGTTGATGATCGGGGTGAAGGCCCTCCCGCCGATCCCGCCGAGCGAAGTGATGGTGATGCACCCGCCCTCCATAGCGCTCATCGGCAGGCCCTTGTCGCGCGCCTGGGCACTCAGCGCGCTCAGTTCGGCAGCAAGGGCGCGCACGTCCTTGGCATCCACATCGCGCAGCACCGGGACCAGCAGGCCGAGCGGCCCGTCGACGGCAATGCCGATATGGCAATAGGATTTCATCACCAGCGTCTTGCCATCAGGTGCAAGACTGGCGTTGAACTGGGGAAACTCCCTCAGACACTTCGCCAGTGCCTTGGCGAGGAAGATTAGCGGCGAGACCTTGCCTTCTCCCGCAATTGCCGCACGATGCTCTTCCAACGCGGTGACATCGACGTCATCATGGTGGGTGACATGCGGCACCTGCGTCCAGCTCTGGCTCAGCCGACGCGCAACCACCTGCTGGAACTTGCTCAGGGGCGTGACCTCAACCGCGCCGAACTGCGCGAAGTATTCCTCTGCCGAGGGCTGCGACATCTGATCCTCCTTGCGCTGCAAGCGACCCTTCAGCAGAGTCGGGCCTTGCACTGATACGTCCAAATCATATAGACCTTAAATCAGAGACACCGCTACAACGGCGAGGACCATGACGGAAGAGGAATATGCGGCGCTTGGCCTGCAGGCACCGCCTGCACGGATCGACCCACCGGGCCACCCGCGCGATATTGCCGGACTGATCGAACGAGCCGCGGCGCAGTGCCCCGATGACGAGGCGCTGGGCGATGCCGCCCGCACCTATACCTTTGCACAACTGGCCCGCGCAGTGGAGGGCGTGGCCACTCTGATGGCCCGCGCCGGCGTGACACCCGGCGAGCGGGTCGCGGCGTCGCTGGGCAATGAATGCAATCTGGTGATCGGCTTCTTCGCGGCGATGCGGCTGGGCGCGGTCTGGGTGGGTATCAACAAGATCCTGCCGCTGGACGACAAGCGATACATCCTCAAGCACAGCGGCGCCCACCTGCTGCTGACCGACAGTTCGATCGAGCCGCAGGTAGAGGCGCTGCGCGGCGATTGCCCCGACCTTGCCCATGTCTGGATCCTGGATGCGGCGAACCGGGATGGCGGCTGGAACGCAGCGCTGGACAGCGGCGAAGCTGCGCCGCGCCCGGAAATCAATCCCTATGCCCCCGCCGCGATCATGTACACCAGCGGCACGACCGGGCTGCCCAAGGGCGTGGTCCACAGCCAGCACAACATGATCGTGGTTCCGGCAGCAGCCTTTGCCCACGGCCTGATGCAGCCCGATGCGCGGCGCGGGTCGGCCCTGCCGCTGACCATCACCAACGTGATGATCCTGGGTCCGGTGTCATCCTTCCTGTCCTGCAAGCCGTTCTATTTCGCCCCCTCGATCAAGATCGAGCCACTGATGGCCTGGATCGCGGAGAAGCGAATCGGCCAGATCGCCTTTGTGCCGACCATGATTTACGATCTGCTCCAGACGGACCTCACGCTGCCCGACTGGTTCCGGGTCAGCTCCGGCGGCGCCCCTCTGCCCGAAGCGGTGCGCGAGGCTTTCTTCAAGCGCTTCGGCTATCACGTGACCACGTCCTACGGCCTTACCGAAGCGCCGACGGTGGTGGCGCAGTCGCTCGACGCCGTGGCTCCCGAAGGGGCGAGCGGGCGGGCCATGCCGCAGTTCGAGATCACGATCCGGGACGAAGACGGCAATGTCGTTCCCACCGGCACGGTTGGCGAAGTCTGCTTCGGTCCAGCGCAGACCGGCCCCTGGGCCAATGTCTATACGCCCCCGCTCGGCTACTGGCACGACGCGGAAAAGACCGCTGCCCTGCTGCGCGGCGGGGTGGTCCATTCCGGCGATCACGGCAAGCTGGACGACAACGGGTGGCTTTCCATCGCCGACCGCAGCTCGGAGCTGATCCTGCGCGGCGGATCGAACGTCTACCCGGCGGAAGTGGAGCGCGTGCTGCACACCCATGATGGAGTGGCCGACTGCGCGCTGGTGGGCAGGCCCGACCTGCGCATGGGGATGCTGACCGTGGCCTTCATCCAGCCCGCCGACCCCAACGCTGATACGGCGGCGCTGGAAGCGGAACTGCGCGCGCTCTGCCTCGACAAGCTGACCCGCTACAAGGTGCCGGATGAGTGGCGCTTCCTCGATCAGTTCCCGCGCAACGCGATGGGCAAAGTGGTGAAGCCGAAGCTGCGCGAACTGGTTGCATCGACCACGGAGTCGCTCTGACCATGCCCCGTCCCACAGAGTTCCATGGCCGCCTGAAGGGCTGGCGCGCGATCGTTACGGGCGCGGGATCGCTGGGCGAAGGTGTCGGTACCGGCAAGGCGATTGCCGCGCTGCTCGCCGCAGAGGGCGCGCGGATTGCGCTGCTCGATCTCGATGCCGAGCGCGCCGCTACTGCGTTAGAACTGGTACGCGAGCTGGGCGGTGAAGGCGCGGTGGTGACCGGCAATGTTGCCGATCCCGCCGATGCCGCGCGGATGACACGCGAAGCATTGGCCTGGCTCGGCGGCCTTGACGTGCTGGTCAACAACATCGGCATCGGCGCTGCAGCGGGCCAGATCCACACCGTGGCTGAGGCCGACATCGAGCGCGTGCTCAGCGTCAACCTTGGCACGGTGATCAACATGTGCCGCCATGCCATACCGGCCCTTCTGGAAGGGCATGGCAAGGCCATCGTCAATGTCTCTTCGGTTGCGGGAATGCGCGCCCACGGCAACACCGCCTATGGCCCCAGCAAGGCCGCTGTGATCCAGCTGACCGCCGAACTGGCGGTGATGTACGGGCGCGACGGAATCCGCGCCAACTGCGTTTCGCCCGGACACATCGTCACTCCGATGGTCGAGGCGCACCTGCAGGGTGAAGGCCGCCTCCTGCGCAGCGCAATCGCGCCGCTGGGGATCGAAGGCGACGCCTGGGACATCGCCCAGGCCGCGCTGTTCCTGGCCGGACCGGAAAGCCGCTTCATCACCGGGGTCAATCTGCCGGTCGACGGCGGGGTGACCCGCATCGGCCCCCTCGCTGCATTCGACCTGGCGCAGGAGGGATGAGCGAAGCCTACGCCACCGCGCTGGCGCCCTTCGCCTCCCGGCTTTCCGCGGATGCCCTGATCGCCGAAGCCGAAAGGCTGACCGGCCTGTCAGGCTGGGGCGGCAAGCGCTGGGACGAGGACCGCTTTCGCCATGATCTTGGCATCCTGTGCGAGGCCATCGAGGAAGAGGCGCAGGTCTCCGCGCTCGGCCGCAGCCGGTCACACAGCCGCCTGATCACCATGCTCGTCTCCCGGCTGCGCTATCTCGCGGCCCGCGACTCTGCGGCGCTGGCGGACCGCGAGACAATTGTCGCCCCGCTGATCGGCACTGGCATGCCGCGCGCCGGCACCACCTTCCTTCACGGACTGATGGCGCAGGACCCCGCCGGACGGGCGTTTCCTGCATGGGAAGCTGCAATGCCCGCGCCGCTGGCCGAAGGCGGCCGCCGCGAAGCGCTCTACGCGCGCATTCTCGCCTTCCAGGGGATGACCGCGCCCGACGTCACCGCAATCCACCCCTTCGGCGCGGCCCTACCCGAGGAATGCGTATTCCTGCAGGAGGGCGATTGCGGCGGGCTCTACGGCGTCTACTGGAACGTGCCGAGCTATCAGGCAGCGGTGACAGGCAAGTCGGCCAGCGCCTTTCGCTGGCAGAAGGGGGTGATGCAGTACCTCCAGCTGGGCGAACCCCGGCGTCACTGGGTGCTCAAGGGGCCAGGTCACATGTTCGCCTGGCAGGAAATGCTAATCGCTTTCCCCGATGCCCGAATCTATGTGAACCACCGCGATCCCGGCAAGGTGATCCCGTCGATCGCCAGCCTGTTCGCCAAGCTGCGCTCGCTGTTTTCCGATCAACCGATCGATCCGGGCCTGCTCGGCCAGCAGCAACTCGCCGCATGGAAGGCTGCGGTCGACGCCTATGGCGAATGGCGCAGCGGACCGGGCGCCTCCGCGACTGTCGCCGATGTCCACTTCACCGCGCTCACCGCCGACCCGCTTGGCACCGTGGCGCAGACCTACGACACGTTGGGTCTGCGTTTCACCGCTGCCGCGCGCGACGCAATGGAGCGCCACCTCGCCACCGATCACCACGCCAGCGCCCCGAAGCGGGCCTATACCCTGGCCGACTACGGCCTTGACGAAGCCGCCATCGAGGCCGCGTTCGGCGGCTATATCGACCGCTTCGGCATTACGCGGGAGAAACGCCTGTGACCGGACCGAACACCGCCAATCCCATCGCCAATCCCGGCCAGTTCGCAGCCGAGGCGGACGTCCGCTCGATGCTCGCAGACCCGCGCGCCGCAGCAGCGCGCGCTCAGATCGCGATGCTGTTCGCGCGCGGCTATCAGGACCGGATCCCGGATGAGGCGAAACCCTTGCTGGATGCCTTCGCCGAGGAATACCTCAACAACTGGCTGTTCAAGGCCGCTGCATCGGACAGCCAGCATCCCCGGCTGGTGCGCGGGTTCATGCCCGCCTACGACTGGTTCGGCAACCACGTGCCGGGCGCGAGGACCGGCGGCGATAATCCCGACAACTGCTATCGCCTGGCCGGGATCGAACATGGCTCCCGCTACCGCGTCAGCGGGCAGATCGGCCCGGGAAAGGCGGCGAACATCTCGTTCACCCTGACCGCCAACTACGGCACTTCGCAGACGATCCAGACCATCGAGGATCATGAACTGAAGCTCGATTCCGACGGAAGTTTCGAACTGCTGATCGACGAGCGGCCGTCGGCTGGCCTGCCCAACCACCTGACCACGCGGCCGGGCGTGAAGTTCCTGTTCGTGCGCGATTCGATGATGGACTGGGGAACCGAAACGCCGCTCGACCTGACCATCGAGCGGCTGGGCGATATCACGGCGGAACCTGTCACCAGGGACGCCATGCTGGCGCGCGGCATCGAGCATGCCCTGGGCGATCTCTACCTCTATTTCTGGTTCCAGAACGTGTGGAGCGGAATGACCCCCAACACGATCTCCCAGCCGCAGACCTTCCAGGGATCTGGTGGCGGCCTAGTCACGCAGGGCATTTCCAACGGGAGTTTCGATCTGGGCCCGGACGATGCGGCGATCCTCGAATACGATCCGGCTGGGGCAGGTTATTCTGCAGTGCAGCTGACCGAGTGGCTCTATCGCTCGCTCGATTATCACCGCATCCAGTCCAGCCTGACTGCCACGCAATCGGCAATCGATGCCGATGGGCGGATCCGGCTGGTGATCGCCCGGCGCGATCCTGGGGTGTGGAACTGGCTGGATACCGGTGGACAATCCCGGGTCCATTCCATCCTGCGCTGGCAGCGCATCGCACCCGATGGCCCCCCGCTCGCCGCCAGTCTGAAACTCACCACCATCGACCGGCTGAAGGCGAACTTGCCGCCGGAAACGCGCTGGGTCGAAGCGGGCGAGCGCGCCGCGCAGCTGGTCGGGCGGATCGCTGCCTATACCCGCCGGATCACCTGACGGGAGCATGAGTGCCCTGCTCGATCTTGCTGAGACAGTAGCGCCGGATCACTTCAGTGCGCAGGTGCCTATGCGCCTGTGCGTCGGCAGAGGGGAGCGCACCTTCCTTTTCGGCGGAATCGCGCTCGCCGCCTGCATCGAGGTGATGGAGCGCAGCTGCGGTTTGCCCACCAGCCACGCCACCGCCCAGTTTCTTGGCCCAGCCCGGACCGGGGACGTGCTGGAATTCCAGGTCAACAGCGAAGGCGGATCGCTGCGCCAGTGCGCGGTGGAAGCACAGGCCGGCGGCACACCGTTCCTGCGCGTGACCGGGGCCTGCGGACGCCGCGGCGTTGGCACGGCCTACCAGGGCTCCGCGCCGCCCGCCGTCGCTCCGCCAACGGATTGCCCGGAACGCTCGGTGGCGCGGCTGCTCTCCTCCAATATCCAGGCGCTGCTCGAATTCCGACTGGCGGCGGGCGTGCTGCCCGACCGTGCGGGATGGAGCGCCAAGGGCGGGCAGGATCTCGCCTGCTGGGTGCGTGCCCGCGATGGCGCCCTGCTCAGCCGGCCTCTGCTAGCGGTCATCGCTGACTGCGCAGCACTGGCCGTGCCGGGCGCTCTGGGTCGTCCGGCGAGCGGCAGCAGTCTCGACAACCAGGTACGCTTTGCCGCCCCGCCCGAGGGCCAATGGGCACTGGCCGAAACCCGCGTCGAGGCGGTGATGGACGGCCTCGTCCAGACCCGCAGCCGGCTGTTCTCTGAACAGGGGCAGCTGCTGGCCCTGGCCTCGCAGACCATGGTCCTGCGGCTGTGGGACTGACGGCGCAAAAGAGGGCTTGTCCGCGCGCATATACAGGCTACTAATATATCAATAAGGCATGCAACGCCCTATCCGAGGATGACCCGATGAGCGAGATACCTACCAGCCACCTGCCGCTGCGGATCGAGGAAATCACCGCCGAATGGCTGACCAGCGTGCTGGGCGAACGCTTTCCCGGAACCGTCGTGACCGTGGCGCACATCGGCACGGTCATCGCCGGCACCGCCACCAAGGTGCGCCTGCTGCTGAGCTACAATGAGGCCGGCCACAGTCACCGCCTGCCGCCAACGATGTGGCTGAAGGGCGGGTTCATTCGCCACGACTACACCTACGACAAGTCGTTCGTGAACGAGGCGAAGTTCTTCGGCACCTGGGGGCTCAAGCTCGATATCAACAAGCCGCAGGCCTACTGGTCGGGCTGGGAGGAAGGCGTGCAGGGCCTCGTCCTGCTGGAGGACCTCGCCGCGCGCAATGCCACATTCGGCAATGCCTCGAAGGCGATGATCTCGATCGATCAGCAGGCACAGGCGCTCGAACTTCTCGCAAGTATGCATGCCAAGTGGTGGGAATCGCCCGAACTCAAGACGCTCAAGAACTTCTCCACAGCGTGGGAGGCGGCGGGCGACATCGTCATGCAGATGCTGCGGCCCGATTACTTC
The DNA here is from genome assembly GCA_041912655.1 of Novosphingobium sp. Lineage (GTDB taxonomy): Bacteria > Pseudomonadota > Alphaproteobacteria > Sphingomonadales > Sphingomonadaceae > Novosphingobium. The sequence continues at coordinate 94,442 of JAYRMP010000001.1, forward strand.
GAGGCCTGCATCAACCACCGCCGCTGCCAGGCCTATGTCGGCCCCTACCGCGACCGCGAGCGGATCATGGCGGGCCTGCGCACCCAGTGGGCGCGCGGGCGCGACGTGCCGCAGGTCTTCGCGCATGGCGATGCGCACCTTGGCAACATGTTCTTCGAGCCCGACGGCAAGCCCGGCTACCTCGACTGGCAATCGTGGCAGGAAGGCCCCTATATGCACGACGTCGCTTATTCGACGATTGGCAACCTCAAGGTCGAAGACCGCCGCCATGCCGAGAAGGACCTGATCGCGGGCTACCTCACCGCGCTGAAGCGTAATGGCGTGGCGAACCCTCCCGAGTTTGCCGACGCCTGGGAAGCCTATCGCCGCCACGCGATGCATGGCTTCATGTGGCCCTTCACGCCCGAAGAAATGCAGCCAATCGAGATCGTTACCGCCGAGGGTGACTGCTTTGGCGCGGCGGTCAGCGATCTCGACACCTTCGGCGCGCTGGGCGTGTGATCCGGGAATTTACCGGCAGCGAAGGCCTGACCGCGCGGGTCCTTGAAGTCCCCGGCGCGCGCAACCTGCGCGAGCTGGGCGGGTATCGGATGAGCGATGGCCGGAGAGTGAAGCAGGGCATGGTCTATCGTGGCGGCCACCCGGGCGGCATCTCGGCGGAGCACCTGCCCTTGGTGGGCAAGCTTTGCCTTTCGGCGACTGTCGATCTGCGCACCACCGAGGAGCGCAGCGATCTGCCATTTCCTGATTTCCTCGTTGGTTCAACGCATTACTGGACACGGGACTATGAGCTCAGCCGGGGCAACGTCGTCCGCCTGCTGCGCGATCCGGTGACTGATCCTGCCGCGATGCGCCGGCACATGATCGAATCCTACGCGCGTTTCCCGGAAGAACAGCGCGACGGAATCGAAGCCCTGCTCCGCCTGCTGCTGGACGGCCGCACTCCGGTGCTGGTCAATTGCACCGCGGGCAAGGACCGCACCGGAGTGGCCTGCGCCCTGCTGCTGGCGGCGCTGGGAGCGGACCATGAACTTATCCGGCAGGACTATGCTTTGACGGAGCAGTTGCATGACCCGTCGAGCCAGCTTTTCTCGGTCGATCCGGATGGCCCCTTCGCCTACCTTCTGCAAGTCGATCCGCAGGTCTGGCGCACCATGATGCGTTCCGATCCAGCCTATATCGACGCCACGTTCAAGGCGCTTGAGGAGCACCACGGCGGCACCGAGCGCTACCTGGAGGTCGAACACGGGATCGGCCGCGCCGAGCGCGAGCGCCTACGCGACCTGCTGCTGGAAGACTAGCGCGTCGGTAGCGCAGTTTCGGTCAGCGCAGCGCACATCAGGTCGACCTGCAGCCGGGTCATCTGCCGCATGTCATCGACATCGCGCGCCGTCGCGCCCAGCCCTCGCACCGCGAAGACGAGGCCCCGGGCAAGCTCTTCCGCCGGAGCCGCGAGGCGCCCCGCCGGGAAGGCATCGGCGATCAATCCGGCAAGGACCACCTGCAGGTCGATGTAGACCTTGCGGACAACCGGGAACGAGAGATCGTCCATGTCGCGCGCGTCGGGAATTTCGCGCTGCAGGGCGAAGACCTGGACCAGCCAGAGGTCGCAGGCGACGAACAGCTTTTCGGCCAGACCCTGCGCCGTGCCCACCGCGCCCTCGATCTCGGCCATGCGCAGCGTGTTGAGGTGGAGGACCGCCGCTTCGAACACTTCCTCCTTGCCGGGGAAAATCAGGTAGAGCGCGGGGCGCGACATGTCCGACCCTTGCGCGATATCGCCCATCGTGGTGCGGGCGAAGCCATGGCGCAGGAACAGGTCGGCCGCTGCCACAATCGCCCGGTTGCGTTTGCTGTCCTTGCCCATTGCGGTTCCCATGCCCCGAACTGTGGGACAATGACTAGCCCGAAAAATTGATCTAACGCAATGACGTTTTTCGTCATAATGTCAGGATTCATTCCATACCGGCGCAAACGGCCGGACCCTGCGGAGACCCCCTGATGGCCGATACCCTCGAATTGCCCCGGCTGGAAGATTTCAGCGACCCCACCTTCAACGCCTTCGCCGCCGAGCGCGCCTCGCGCGGGGACTATCCCGATCCCTACCCGGTGATCGAGCGGCTCCGCCAGCAAGGGCCGGTCCATCACCTGCAATACCGCCAGCTGTTCACCGACCGCCCGGACGCGCAGATCGGCCACATGGATCACTGGACCGTGTTCGGTTACGATGCCTGCAACCAGGTCCTGATGGATCACGAGAACTTCACCAACTGGGAGGCCTTCGAGCACAGCCTGGGCGTCTCGTTCGGACGGACCATCACCTGCATGGACGGGGCCGAGCACGCCCGCTTCCGCAAGGTCCTGCAAAAGGCGCTGCTGCCCAATGTCGTCTCCAAGTGGGGCGATTCGCTGGTCGCCCCGGTGATGGACAAGCTGCTGGGCAAGTTCCGTGCGAGCGGCGAGGCCGACCTGGTCGAGGATTACACTCACCACTTCCCGTTCCAGATCGTCTACGCGATGCTGCACATCGGCGATGATCAGGCCGCCGTGTTCCACAAGCTGGCGGTCGCGCAGTTACTTTCCGCCGCCGGAATGCCGCAGGGTGCGGAAGCGACTCGCAAGCTGGGCGACTTCTTCAAGGTCTATCTCGAAAAGGTCCGCGCCAACCCGTCGGACGACCTGATGAGCTATCTCTCGACGGTCGAGGTTGATGGCCAGACGCTGGATGACGAAGTGCTGATCGCCTTCATGCGCCAGTTGCTCAACGCCGGGGGGGACACCACCTACCGCGCCACCAGCGTGCTGCTGACCTGCCTGCTCAAGGAGCCCGACCTCTACCGCCAGGTTCAGGAAGACCGCAGCCTGCTCGGTTCCGCGATCGAGGAGGCGCTGCGCTGGGACGGGCCGGTGACCAACACCTTCCGGTTCTGCAAGCACGCCACCGAAGTCCAGGGCACGGTGATCCCGGCAGGCGCACTGGTCGACGTCTGCCTTGGGTCGGCCAACCGCGATCCAACCAAGTACGAGAACCCGGACAAGTTCGACATCTTCCGCAAGCGCACCGTGCGCCACCTCGCCTTCGCGGGCGGGCCGCACCTCTGCGTCGGCCAGCACCTCGCCCGGGTCGAGATGACCCGCGCGATGGAAGCAATTCTCGACAACCTCCACAACCTGCGGCTCGACCCCGACAAGCCGGAGCCGGTCATCATCGGGCACCTGCTGCGTGCACCCGATCACATTTATGTGAAGTTCGATCCGGCCTGAACCGATGGCCAGCGGATCGCTTGCCTGCCCGTCACCAATCCTCGGGCGGCAGGCGGTCCCATTCGAGCTGTTCCTCGACCGAATAGACCGCATCGGTCGGCACCATTCGCACCACCTCGATCGCGCCGGTCGCGCATTCCTCGACGCAGGCTTCGCAATGCTCGCACAGGGCAGGATCGACCGCGACGCGGCGATGGCGGATCTCGACCGCCGCCTTGGGGCAAACCTCGTAGCAGCCGAAGCAGGCCGAGCAGAGCTCGGGATCGACCAGCCTTTGGCGGAACCTCTCAGTCATCGACCGCATCCTGCGTCGCATTTCAGTCGCCTGATTTGACATTGGTCAAAGCCGCAGACGAAACCAGTATATTATCTATACGATAATGCTGAACGAAAGGAAGAGGAAATGAGCCAGAATCCGGTCCGTGCCGACTTCGTCCCCAAGGAAGACTACATCTGCCGCGATTTCGCCCGCAAGGAGAAGGAACGGCTGTGGACCCGGGTCTGGCAGGTCGCCTGCCGTGAGCAGGAAATCCCCAAGGTCGGCGATTACATTACCTACGACATCTGCGACCAGTCGATCATCGTGGTGCGCAGCGCCGTCGATACGATCAGCGCCTATTACAACGTCTGCACCCATCGCGGCCGCCGCCTGACCGAAGGTTGCGGCCATGCCACGCGGTTCCACTGCAATTACCACGGCTGGCGCTGGAACCTGGACGGCAGCGTCCAGCGCATCTTGGACGAGAAGGACTGGGCGGGCTGCGATCATGTCAGCCACGACGATTTCAAGCTGGTCGACATCAAGGTCGACACCTGGGGCGGCTTCGTGTTCATCAACATGGACCCGGACTGCGAGCCGCTGGCCGAGTTCCTCGATCCGATGCCCAGCTTCATCGACCCGTTCGAGCTCGACAAGGCGAAGTTCCGCTGGTCCTATTCGGTGCGGGTGCCCTGCAACTGGAAGGTCGCGCTGGAAGCCTTCGACGAGGGCTATCACGTTGCCGCCACTCATCCCCAGCTGCTCGACGGCTTTGGCGAGGACTACACCTGGTCCAAGGCCATGGGGAAGCACGGGATGTTCGGCTATGACAAGAGCACCTGCCCGCCGGGTGCCCCGGCGCCGCGTCTCAATCGCCCGATCCCGGACGACCTGCGCCCGGGCCTGGTGCGCTACATCCACCTGATCAACAACACGCTCCACGCGATCACCACCGAGAAGGACGCGGCTGCCGCCAGTCGCCTGCTGACCGAGTGCGATGCCAGCGCCGGCCCGGCCGAAGTCCTGGGCAAGCTGCTGGCCTTCCAGGAACAGGCCGCCAAGGCCGCCGGAGCCTACTGGCCGCCCATGACCATGGAGCAGCGGATCGCCGCCGGGACCGACTGGCACGTCTTCCCCAACCTGATCTTCCTGCCCACCGGCACCGGCACACTGTGCTACCGCTCGCGCCCGTGGGGCGACGGGACCGATCCCGACTGGTGCGTCTATGACATCTGGTCGCTGGAACACTACGCGCCGGGCGCCGAACCGCCGGTGTCGCACAACGTGATCCACAGCGAGGATGGCTGGAAGGCCATCGGCGGGGTCAGCGAAATCCTGGAGCAGGACTTCCTCAACATGGAGCAGGTCCAGCGCGGGATGAAGCAGGCGGGCTTTGCCGGCAACCGCACCAACCCGGTGCAGGAAGTCGCCATCTCCAACATGCACCGCGTGCTCCACGACTTCATCGCCTGAACCGGAACGGAAGGAAACAGACCATGGCCCACGCCGCAACGATCAATCCGCCGGAACTGACCGAGCGCCCCGCCCACGTGCCCGAAGCCCTCGTCCGCGATGTCGACATGTACAATGTCATCAAGGGCGACGAGGACGCGCAGGAAGCCTGGTACAATGCGGTCAAGGACGCGCCCGACCTGTTCTGGACGCCGCGCCACGGCGGCTATTGGATCGCCCGGCGCGCCGACCTGATCGAGGAGATCCAGGAAGACTACTCGCGCTTCTCGCACCGCAACTTCATCATCCCCAAGCAGGAGCTGGGCCACACCTCGATGCTGGGCATGGACCCGCCCGAGCACACCCCGCTGCGCAAGGTGATCATGCCCGCGCTCAACAAGACCGCGCTCGCGCAGCTTGAGGAGCACGCCCGCGTCGCGGCCAGGGCGGCGCTCGACCGGATCTATGCCAAGGGCGAGTGCGAATTCATCAATGAGTTCGCGACCGTGCTACCGATCGTCGTGTTCCTCGACATGATGGGCCTGCCGCAGGAAGACCGCGAAATGCTGCTGCCCTATGTCGAGAAGGAAACGCGCAGCCCCAGCAACGAGGAACGCGCCGAGGCCCAGGCCTTCATGGCCGGGTACATCGCCAAACACATCGCCGACCGCAAGGCGAACCCGCGCGAGGACCTGATCACCCACATCGTCAATGCCGACGTGGGCGACCGCAAGATCAACGATAGCGAGATCATGGGCTATTGCCTGCTGCTGCTGTTCGGCGGGCTGGACACGGTCGCCTCGATGATCGGGTTCTTCGCGCGGTTCCTCGCCACCCATCCGGAAGAGCGCCATCGCATCGCCCGGGACCCGGCGATCCTCCAGACCGCGATCGAGGAGCTGATCCGCCGCCACGGTCTGTCCAACACCGCGCGCGAAGTCACCCACGACTTCGAGTTCCACGGCGTGCAGCTGAAGGCCGGCGACATGGTGCAGATCCCCAACCTGCTCCACGGGCTGGACGAGGCGCGCCACAAGTGCCCGCTCCATGTCGATTTCGACCGGCCGACCCCGATCCGCCACGCCGCCTTCGGCAACGGCCCGCACATCTGTCCCGGCGGCATCCTCGCCCGGCGCGAGCTCAAGGTGTTCCTCCAGGAATGGCTGGCGCGCATCCCGGACTTCGCGATCAAGCCGGGCACCACGCCCCGGATCGTCACCGGCATGGTTAATGCGGTCCAGGAACTCCACCTCGTCTGGGAACCGAAGGCGTGAGCGCGCCTTACCGCCGCTACAAGTGCGACTACTGCGGCACCATCTATGATGAGGCCGAGGGCGATCCGAGCGAGAACATACCTCCGGGCACCCGCTGGGAGGACCTGCCGGACGACTGGATCTGCCCCGAATGCGGGGCGTTCAAGTTCGACTTCAAGCTGATCGAGGAATGACAGGAAGGCGGGTCAAGCGGCCCGCCTCCATTTCGTCATCCCGGGCTTGACCCGGGATCGCTGGCCTCAACAACGCAAGGCCCGCCAGACCGCCACCGGTCCCGGGTCAAGCCCGGGACGACGCGTCATTCGCCAGTGAACTGAGGCACCGTCTTGCTGGCGAACAATTTGACCGCCGCGACATTGTCCTTGGTGCGCGCGGTGCGGTCCACCGCCGCCGCCTCGCCCTCGAAGGCGGAATGAAGCTCACCGGTCTGGCCGCTGGCAATCAGCTGCTTGATCTCGCCCAGCGCGATGGTGGCGCCTTGCGCGAACTCCATTGCCACTTCCCGCGCGCCAGCGGCAAAGCCCTCATCCGGCAGCACAGAGGAGACCAGCCCCCATTCGAGCGCGGTCGCGGCATCGACCTTTTCAGCGCGCATCAGCATCCGCTTGGCCCGCAGCGTGCCGACGGTGCGCGGCAGCAGCCAGGTCAGCCCCGAATCCGGCGCCGAGGCCAGGTTGCGGAATGGCGTCTGGAACCAGGCGCTTTCCGCCGCGACCACATAGTCCGCCGTCAGCGCCAACCCCAGCCCGATCCCGATCGCTAGGCCATTGACCCCGACAATCACCGGAATCGGCATGCGGTGGATACGGCGCAGCATCGGGTGAAAGGTCGTCTCCGCCCCGCCCAGCGCTTCCATCTTGCGCGTGCCGGCGATCACGGCGGCACGCTTGTCCATCAGGTTGACCCCGGCGGAAAAGGCGCGTCCCTCACCCGTGATCAGCAGCGCGCGGCACTTGCGGCGCGGCTTCACCACCTCGCTCAGCGCCTCGGCGATGTCGAGCGCCATCGCCTCGCCGATGGCGTTGAGCGTCTTGGGGGAATTGAGGGTGAGGATGCCCAGCGGCCCGTCAAATTCCAGCCGGACATTCGGATAGTCGATCGTCTCGCCGCTCACTGGCCCTGCTCCGTCAGGCCGGCCGTGTCGTTGGCCTTCTTCCAGAACTCACCGCCGCCGATCGCGTCGATCTCCAGCTCCGCCACTTCGGAAACGCGGGCGAACAGCATGTAGAGCCCGATCACGTGGATCAGTTCGACAATCTGGCGGGGGGTGTAGAAGGCGTTGACCGCATTGAACACGAAGTCGTCCACCCGCACCGTCTTCACTACCTGGCGGGTAAAGGCGAGCAGCGCCTTCTCGCGATCGTTGAACACCGGATCGCCGAAGCGATCGTTGGCGATGGCCGCAACTTTTGCGTCGGGGATGCCCATCGCCTTTGACACCTCGATATGCTGCGCCCATTCGTACTCGCCCCGGTCGAGGTGGAGCACGGCCAGCACGCAGACCTGGCGCTCCAGTGGGGGCACGGTGATGTCCATCATCATCGCCTGCACCGCCTGACTGATCCCCGGCTGCATCGTCTGCGCATGGGCCAGCAGGCGGCTGAGGTTGAGCTTGCCGCCCGGCTTGTTGTCATAGGCATCGCGCTGCGCCGGCGTCAGTTCTTCCACCGGTACCAGGGGAATGCGATTCATCGGCTGTTATCCTCTCCAACTCTGCGCCAAGGCTGGACCCTCGCGCACAAGCGTGCAAGTATCAATTATCTTATATATACGATTTGGAGCGATGACCGCAAACGAAACCCCGCAGGCCGTCCCGCTGCGCCCCGCCGCCACGCTGCTGCTGGTGGTCGACAATCCGTTCCGCGTGCTGATGGTCCAGCGCAGTGCGCAGGGGTTCTTTCCCTCGGCGCTCGTGTTCCCGGGCGGCACGCTCGATGCCGATGACCACGGCGCGGACTGGCTCCCCCATGCGGCCGGGCATGATGGACTGGAGCCCGAGGCCCGCGCGCTGCGGATCGCCGCCTGGCGGGAGACCTGGGAGGAAACCGGCGTCGCCCCGCACGGCGCGGCCCCCGCCGCCAATCGCCCCCATCTGCGCGAAGCGCTCCGCCGTGCGGGAGCGCGGCTCGACCTTGGTGGCACCCTGCCGTTCGGGCGCTGGGTCACCCCGGAATCGGTCGCAAAACGCTATGACACGCATTTCTTCATCGCCGCCGCCCCTGCTCCGTTCGAACCTGCCGTTGACGGACACGAGATCGTGGCGGCGCACTGGGTCGAACCTGCCGAGGTCATCGCCCGCTCCGAAGCCGGCGATCGTTCGATCCTGTTCTCGACCCTCGCGAACCTGCACCTGCTGGCCCGTTCGCGCTCGGTGGCGGAAGCACTCGAAGCTGCCTCGGCCCGGCCCCTCGTGCCCGCCCACCCGCGGCGCGAGGAACGAGCCGGTGAGGTCTGGGTGAGCATTCCGGAATCCTGCGGCTATCCCCTGTCGCGCATGCGCTTTGCAAAGATGCAGGTGAACCAGTTGACGACCCCGCCCAGAAACGTCTAACTATGTTACATCATCAGCCTGAACAAGGGCTGATTGTAGAACAATAACGGCAAAGAGCGGGAGGAATGCCATGAGGAAGTTGTCCCTTACCACCAGGACCTTGCTTGCCCTGACCCTGGGCACGGCGCTGAGCGCCCCGGCCATTGCTGCGGAAGCGGCAGCGGATGAGCAGACCGAAGCCGGGATCGCCGACATCGTGGTCACCGCGCGCAAGACCGAGGAAAGCCTGCAGACCACGCCCGTCGCAGTCAGTGCATTCTCTGGTTCGGATCTTGAAAAGCAGCAAATCGTCGGCGTGACGCAGTTGCAGACCGCCACGCCCAACCTCAATTTCTCCAGCGCCGTGGCCCAGCCCGGCTCGGCCACGATCTTCATGCGCGGCCAGGGTTCGTCCGATGGCCTGATGGCAATCGACCAGGCAATCGGCGCCTACGTCAACGGCGTCTACCTCGCCCGTTCGACCGGCGGCGCATTCGACATGGTCGACATCCAGCGCGTCGAAGTGCTGCGCGGCCCGCAGGGTACGCTGTTCGGTCGCAACACGACCGGCGGTGCCATCAACATCATCCCCAATGAACCGACCGGCGAGCTCGGCGGTTCGCTGCGCGCCGACTATGGCAACTACAAGACCTTCCTGGTCCGTGGAGTACTGAACCTGCCGATCAGCGGGGATGACATCGGCCTGCGTGTGGCCGCCCAGCACCGTGAACATGGCGGCTATGGCAAGGACCTGGTCGATGGCCAGCCGCTCAACGACGCCAATGCCGAATACATCCGTGCCACGCTGAAGTTCGCGCCCGCAGGCAGCGGTTTCAAGGCGCTGCTCAGCTATGACTGGTCGGACTTCGTCAACAACGGCGAACTGGTGGGCCTGGGCCACATTGCCAGCTCGGCGGGGACCCGCGACACGCTGGTTGCAGTGTGCAACGGCAACGCCCCGGTGGCGGCGCTGAACGCGCTTCAACCGCTCTGCTCGCCCGCCGCACGCGGCCCGATCAGCAAGTTCCTCCTGGGCGGCGTAAACGGCCAGAGCGACATCTATTCGGTCAACCAGAACGTCGTATCCTATGGCAAGTCGCGTTCGAGCGGCTTCACAGGCATCCTGGAATACGAATTCTCGGACGCGGCACGGATCAAGTCGACCACCGCATGGCGCCGGGTCGATCTCGATTCGCTGAGCGACAACGACGGCACCCCGTTCCACTTCACGGGCGGTTTCACCGGTTCGTTCGGCAACCGCATCAAGCAGCGCCAGTTCAGCCAGGAACTGCAACTGTCCGGCAAGCTGTCGATGGTCGAGTACATCCTTGGCGGGTTCTACTTCGTCGAGAACGGCACCGACGTTTCGCGTAGTGGCAGCCTGTTCCCGCTCAGCACCGCTATCGGCTTTAACGATGCGACCGTGCGCAACCGCAGCGCCGCCGGGTTCGGCCAGCTGATCTTCAACGTGACCGATGCCCTGCGCGTCACCGCGGGCCTGCGCTACACCTCGGACAAGCGCGGGATCGAATGGCGCAACCGCAACGAGAGCTTCACCACTGGCGTGCAGACCTCGTCGCTGCCGAGCAACCTGCTCGACGGCGATCCCAACGATCCGTTCCGCATCAGCCGCGACCGCACCTACACCTATTGGTCGTGGCTGGGTTCGATCGACTACAAGTTCAGCGACAGCCTGTTCGCCTATGCCAAGGTCAGCCGATCGCAGCGGTCGGGCGGTTTCAACACCCGCATCACTGGCGGCGCAATCCCGCCGATGAGCTTCCTGCCCGAACGCGTGACCGACTATGAGGCCGGCCTCAAGCTCGACCTGTTTGACGGCAAGGGCCGCATCAACCTGGCGGCATTCAATTCCAACGTCGATAACGTCCAGCGCAACGTCATCGGCGTGATCGGAACGACGCTGACCTCCGGCATCGACAACGCCGCCAAGGCACGGCTGCGCGGCCTGGAAGTCGAAGCCACTTTCAAGCCGGTGGCGGGCCTGACCCTGGGCGGTACCTTCGGCTATACCGATGCCAAGTACACCAAGTTCATCAACAGCATTGACGGGACCGACTGGACCAGCACGAAGTTCCCCTATGCGCCGAAGTACACGCTTTCGCTGAAGGCCGACTATGAGCAGCCGGTTGGCGCCGGCCTGCTAAAGCTGCATGCCGACTATGGCTGGCGTTCCGAACAGTGGTCGACCGCGATGGCCCTGCCCGCAGCTGCCCGGACCGGCCTGACCGCCGACCAGATCGCGGCCGGCAACAAGGCGCTGCAGGACACCGCCCTGCTGCCCAGCTACGGCCTGCTCAATGCTCGGATCGCCTACCAGTTCGACCAGCCGAACGTGGAAATCGCGTTCTATGCCCAAAACATCACCAAATCGAAGTACTTCACCCGCCTGCTGGCGCTTGAAAACACTCCGTTCGGGTTGACCTCGTACATGCCGGGCGATCCCCGTACCTATGGGGTGAGCGCGTCGATCAAGTTCTGAGGCTGAGGGTGATTCCAGCCTTAATGCGCCGGCGGGGCCGCGGCAATGCCGCTCCCCCTTCTGTTTGCGCGAGAGGAGACCTCGCGATGGGAGAGAGCAATGACCAATCGACCGCCCGTACCGATGGAGTGGCCGCGCTTCGTCGATCTGATCCGGGATATCGACACTACGCTGGAACACGTGATCGATCCCACCGATGCCTGGCTGAAGCAGGAAGCGATCCAGCAGATGGCGATGAGCCTGGCCCAGGGTTACACCGCGATCTTCCATTCGGATCCGCAGCATCCGATGTTCTATACCTTCCTGAACCCGATCATCAAATCGGCCGCGCCCAACCCGGATTACATGTACCGCTCCAGCTTCATCGAAGGGAGCGGCACCTATCGTGTTTCGGGCAAGCGGGGGACGACACTGTTCGTCCACATGTCGGTCGGATCGGGCTATATCGGGGTCGACGACGTGCCGGGACCGACGGTCGGCAACATCGATCTCGATGAGCTGACGCTTGGCCCGGACGGCAGCTTCTCCATCATTCTCGCGCCCGAGCGGCCCGAAGGCTACGCTGGCGACTTCCACCAGCTCGACCCGCGCGCCCGCACCCTGGGCGTCCGCGAAGCAAGCTATGACTGGCTGAACGAGGTCGACAGCACCATGGCGATCGAGCGGCTGGACGGCCCGGCCACCTATCGCCGCTGGCCGATGGAGGAAATCGCCTATCGGATGGAGCGGCTGGCGGGCTTCCCCCAGCGCTATGCCAAGCTGTTCGTCCATTTCGTCAAGACGCTGTCGGCCCACCCGGTCAACCAGGTCGTGCTCAACGACTGGGCCGACATCGGTGGGCTTGCCAGGCAGACTTATTACGAGGGCCTGTTCGAATTTGGCGACGGCGAATGCCTGCTGGTCGAAACCGACGTGCCGGAACAGGTGCGCTACTGGTCGATCCTGCTGGCCGACCAGCTGTTCAACACGATCGAGTGGGAAAAGTGTCAGTCCAGCCTCAACGGCCACCAGGCAGCGCTGGACAGCGACGGCAAGTTCCGCGCAGTGATCTGCAACCGCGATCCGGGCGTGCCCAACTGGCTCGATACTGCCGGCCGCTTCAAGGGCGTGATCCAGGGCCGCTGGTTCGAGGCATCATCGGCGCCGAAACCCTCGGTCAAGCGGATCAGCCTGGCCGAGCTGCGGAGCCACCTCCCCGCCGACACGCCCGTGATCAACGAGGAGGAGCGCAAGCGCCGCCTGCTCGAACGCTTCCGCGGCGCGCAGTTCCGCAGGAAATGGTGATGGCAGGCCTCGACCTTGGCGGACAGGTCGCCATTGTCACCGGCGCGGCAGGCGGGCTTGGCCGCGCCTATGCGCTGGAGCTTGCGCGGCGCGGCGCAGCGGTGGTCGTTAACGACCTGGGCGGAGACACGCGCGGCGAGCATCCCGGCGCGGCGCTGGCCGAAGCCGTGGCAGCGGAAATCCGCGCGGACGGCGGGCGCGCCGTCGCCAATGCCGACACCGTGGCGACAAAGGCCGGGGGCGAGGCGATCACGGCCTGCGCGCTCGACCATTTCGGTCGGGTCGACATTCTCGTCAACAACGCAGGGAACCAGCGTAATGCCCTGTTCGAGGACCTGACCGAGGAAGACATCGAAAGCGTCCTGGCCGTCCACCTCAAGGGGGCATTCTATGTCACCCAGCCCGCCTACCGGCTGATGAAGGCGCGGGGGACGGGCCGGATAATCTTTACGTCTTCGCAGTCGGGCGTGTTCGGCAATCCCTACCGCGCGAATTACGGGGCGGCCAAGACCGGGGTGATCGGGCTGATGCGGGTGCTGGTGCAGGAGGCGCCGCAGGGCGTGGCGATCAACGCCATCATGCCGAATGCCTCGGGCAGCCGGATGGGCACGCCGGGCGAAGATCGGGTCGACAAGGATTTCATCGCCGCGATCCTGGCGCGGGGCAATGCCTGGGCGGAACGCTCCGCGCCGGAATGGTGCGCGGCGCTGGTCGCCTGGCTGGCGAGCCCGGCCTGCGATGTCACCGGCGAATGTTTTTCCGTGCTGCGGGGCCACTATGCCCGGGTGTTCAGCGCACGCGGCGCAGGCTGGGCGCCCGCCGAAGGGCCGCCTTCCGCCGAGGCGATCACGCAGCACCTGTCCGCGATCCGCGCTGCTGGTGAGTGGGACGAGCCCCTGTCCGGAATCGACGAGGGCGACCATGTCACCGCCCGTCTGAATCATCTTTTCGGAGCCAAATCTTGACCGCGAATCCCGCAACGAACCTGCGCAGCCTGGGCATCCTGTTTGCCGCGACCATGGCGATCGCGATTGCCGGTGTGCATTACCACGTCGTGGGCGCCATGCTGAAACCGCTGGGCGATACCTATGGCTGGTCACGCGGCGACATCGCCTTTGCCCTCACCATTTCCAGTGCGATCCATCCCTTCACCAACATCGTGGTGGGCCTGCTGGTCGACAGGTTCAACACCCGCGCCATCGCCCTGCCGGGGATCGCCGGTTTTGCGGTTGGGCTGGCCGGGATCGGCCTGGCGGGCGGGCCCATCTGGACCTGGTACGCAGCCTATGTCGCCTTCAGCGTGCTGGGCGCGGGCGCCAGCAGCGTGGTCTTCACCAAGCTGATCGTCGAGAATTTCAGCAAGCGGCGCGGGCTGGCCCTCGCTACTTCTCTGGCCGGTGCAGGGGTGCTGGTGAGCACGATCCCCGCCATAGTCCTGGCGCTGGAACAGGCGGTCGGCGTCAAGGGGGTCTACCCGGCGCTGGCGGTCTGCACATTCGTTCTGATGTTCGTGCCGGCCTGGCTGTTCCTGCCGCGCGGGCCCTCCTCGCTTCCGCCCCGCACTGCGAAAGCGGACAGCAAGGCGGAGTTCCTCGACGTAATCCGCTCCAGCGTGCTGTGGCGTCTGGCCGTGGCCTTCCTGTTCGTCGCCAGCTGCGTCGGCACCTTCATCGTGCACTTGCAGCCGATACTCGCCGACGCCGGACTGACCCGCGAAGAGGCCGCGCGGGTCGCGCTGTTCATCGGTCCGGCGATGATTGCCGGGCGGCTGGGCACGGGCGTGCTGTTCGATTACCTGCCGACGCGCCTGGTCGCGGCCTGCGCCTTCAGCCTGCCTGCTTTCGCCTGTCTGTGGCTATGGGCCGTGCCGCTCGACTTCGCGAGCGCCAGCCTGCTTGCCGTGCTAATCGGTGTCGGCATGGGCAGCGAAGTGGACGTCGTCGCCTATATGTCTAGCCGCTATTTCGGCACGCGCCGATACGGCCTGGTCTTCGCGATCCTGATCAGCATCTACGGCTTCGCGGTCGGCACTTCGTCATGGCTGGCGGGCAAGGCCTTCGACCGGCTGGGCAGCTATGACGCGACCCTGCTGGCGCTGACCGGCGGCGTAGCGCTGGCCGTGCTGCTGGTGATTTCGCTCGGTCGTCCGCCCGCGATCGAGACGCAGGCAGCCTGACCCGCGGCTATTCCGCCTTCGCGTCGAGCGCCTGGTCGACCAATCGGGCGACCTCGGCATAACTCGGTGCCTCGCAGGCGGCGACATATTCGCGGCGCAGGCGGCGGACCAGCTCGGCGATGGTCGGGACATCGTCGATCAGGTCGATGCCCTGCCCCGCCGACCAGACGTTCTTCCACGGCCGTACGCCTTCGGGCAGGTGATCGTTGCCGCCGTGGAATCCGGCAGCCTTCGGCAGGTCCTTGGGGTCCAGCCCCATGCGCTCCATCGAGGGGACGAGCCAGTTGGCTGCAACCCCGGTCAGCCGGGGCGTGAACATCAGGTCCTCGCTGTGGCATTCGACCAGCATCCGCTGGTAGTCCGGGTCCATCGCCGCTTCCTGCGTGGCGATGAAGCGGGTGCCCATGTAGGCCAGGTCCGCACCCAGGATTTCCGCCGCCCGGATTGCGGCGCCAGTGGAAATGGAGCCAGCCATCAGCAGCGTGCCCGAGAAGATTTCCCGGATGCGCGGAATCAGCACCAGGTGGCCGATGTTGCCCGAATGGCCGCCACCGCCCGCACCGACGCAGGTGAGGCCGTCGACGCCTGCCGCGATCGCCTTCTCGGCAAAACGGAACGAGGTGATGTCATGAAAGATGCGTCCGCCGAAATCGTGGACGCGCTTGGCGAGTTCGGAGGGATTGCCCGCCGCGCTGATGATGATGTCCACCCCGTAGCGCTCGCAGACCTCCAGATGGCGGGTCAGTTCGTCCGCTTCCATCCGGGTGGCGAGGTTGACCGCGAGCGGGCCGATCCGCGCACCGGAGTTTTGATCGGCATGGCGGTTCAGGTCCTCGTGGATTTCCTTCAGCCAACCTTCGAACACCTCAAAGCTGCGGGCGTTCTGACGCGGCAGGGCCCCCACCAGCCCGGCCTTGCAGGCTTCGCGGACCATGGCCGGCTTGCTGACGAGGAACATCGGCGCGCAGACCGCAGGCAGGGTCAGGCGGCTGGCAAGGGCGGGATCGAGAGCCATGGGTCCTCCAGCTTTTCGGTTAAATCGTATATATGTTTCCTACAAGCGGATTTCCGCCCCGCTTGTCAAGCGCCGCCGCGCCATGCGGTGGCGCTTGCGCCAGTCACCGGGAGTAACGCCGGTCAGCCGGACGAACACCTGCCGGAACGAGGGCACATCGGCATAGCCGACCAGCTGCGCGATCTCGGTCACCGAGCGGCTGGTCTCGGCCAGCATCGCGGCGGCGGCGTCGATCCGGGTGCGCTGCACGAATGCGCGCGGGCTGGCGCTGCCCGCATCGCGGAATCGCCGGATCAGCGACTGGTGGCTGACGCCCAGATCGCGGGCGAGGTCGGCGATGCGGAACTGCCGGGTAAAGCGCTCGCGCACCCACAGCTGCGCGCGGGCCACCAGCGGATCGATCGGCGCGGCGAGCGGGCCGGCCGCCTCGCCGGGCGGCTCGCGCATGGCGATGCTGCGCCCCAATGTCAGCGAGAAGCCTTCGGCAAACAACCGCGCGACCAGCGCCGCGTTGTCGGCATCCCGGCTGCAGGTCCACAGGTTCCAGGCGCGGCGGATCGCGGCGTCGACGTCGGTCTCCACCCGGGGAAAAAGCCGCCGCATTGCGCCCATCAGCCGGGGTGGTACGGCGCAGGGCTGGGCCTCCAGCAATCCGGCTGCTGCAAGGTGGAACGCAGAAGCACCGCAGGCCCCGATGGCGATGCCTTCCGATGCGCGGTCGCGCAGCCAGGTATGCAGCGCTGAAAAACGGGTCAGCACCTCGGCCAGCGCATCGGGATCGGGCAGCTGGAATGACGGCAGGTAGATCAGGCGCAGATCGGTCAGTTCGTCCAGCTGGCAGTCGGCGGGGAAGCGCCGCCCGCCGACCAGTTCGATCGCCCCGCCGCTCGCCGGAGCGATCCGCAGGGCGGTTTCCATCCGCGCATAGTCACTCAGCGCCGCATTGGTCGCGAACACCTCCCCCAGCCTCGCATGGGCATCGACCATCGCGCCAAGGCTCGCGACGTATCCGGGCGGTGTGACGATCACGGCAATCTGGGCCACGGTGTCTCTCTGATAATTTTACCCATGAATATTGTTCAAAATGCCCCTTGTTGTCGAGCCAGCTGGGCGCACAATCAGCGGCGTAAGGTCGCAGACCGGACCCAAACCGGCAGCGCAGCGGAGACCCTGAAAGGACACCTCATGGTAGTTGAATCGATCTCGATGCCGGGGGCCAAGGACCTCGACAGCACCACCATCAATCCCAGGGGCGAACTGCAGGACTGCAACCACCTGCTCGACGATCACGCCGCGCTGATGCGTTTCCATGACGAGCAGGGCTATATCCTGCTGCGCGGCGTGCTCGATCCCGCTTCGGTCGAGGAAACCCGCCAGGCAATGTTCGCGGTTATGGAGCGCCACGGCCTGATCGAGCCGGGCAACACCGACGGCACCTGGACCGGCAAGCCCTTCCCCGGCGGCATGGAGGAAAGTCCGGAGTTTTCCGGCATCGCCCGGCGGCTGATCGAGAATCCGGCCAACCAGCGGCTGATGGAAAAGATCCTGGGCGAGCCGGCCTGCATCATCCCGATCGTCCAGTATCGCACCTACCCGCCGGGCGGATCGATCACCGGGGCTCACCAGGATGGGTTCTACAGCCCGGGCATCAAGAACTACAAGCCGGTCTGGACCACGCTGACCCCCTGCCCGCGCGAGGTTGGCGGGCTGATGGTGGCGGTCGGCCAGTGCAACCGGGGCTTCCTGCACAACCTCGCCAAGACCCCCAGCCCGATCCCCGAAGGCGTGATCCCCGAGGAGTGCTGGGCGACTACCGATTACATGCCCGGCGACGTGCTGATCCTAAATCCCTATGCCCCGCACGCCTCGATGCCCAACACCTCGAAGTATTGCCGCGTCACGCTCGACACCCGCGTCCAGTCCGCCGCCAATCCGCGCGTGCTGATAGCGGACATCGTTGCGGCCCGCCCGGACGCGATCACGGTGCGCGACTTGTCTGGCACCGAGCGGACCTTCGCGGTCGACGACGACACCTTCATCCGCATCGAGCATCCCGGAGTGCGCCAGAAGCGCGAGGACTATGTCCCCAGCGCGCCCGCGGGCAAGCGGATCGTCGTGGTGTTTGACGGCGACCACGCCGAAACCCTGCGCCGCGCCTCGGACAACTGAGGCGGTCAGCGGCGCGTCAGGCCGTCCGTCATGTTGGACCCCAGCGTGACGAGCGGCAGCGCGCTGCCCCCGGCGGGATTAGTGCAGACTTCCAGGTTCGACATCCCTTCGCGGTCGCCAAGCCTGACCGTACCGATCGCTTCCACGGCGGTATAGCCGCGCACGTGCATCACCACGCCGTCCGCCCGGTCGCAGCTGACTTCCAGCACTTCGCCGTTGGCAAGGGTCAGCACGCCCTTGCCCGAACGCGGGGTCAGGGCATCGGATTCAAGCGCAACGGTCACGTCGCTGTCGACAATCGGGATCGTCGTGCCATCGCGCCAGACATAGCCGACCTTCAGCACCCGGCCGTCCTGCACCAAGTGGATGATGTGGGTGGTCAGGTCCGGCCCGAACACGCACGGCCACCAGCGCGTTCCCCGGCTGCGCGACCAGTCGCGCCGCCCCCACGAACGGTCGCGGTAACCCAGCGCGTCGATGGCGATCTCGCGTTCGCCCAGCCGCACCGTGCCGGTCATCCGGCCCGAGACTTCGAAGTGGTTCGAGGCGCCGCCCAGGTGATCGCCCGCCACGGCAATCGCATGGTAATCGAAGCGGGGGTGGAAATCATTGAAGCGCAGGTCCGCCTCGCAATAGGGAAAGTCAGCGCGGATCGTCGCCGAGCCATCGAAATAGACCCGCAGATGCGGCCCCCAACCCATGTGCCCCTCGCCGCGATCCCCTGCACCAAGCGGTACGCCGGTGACATTGGAGCGGAACCGCAGCCCGTCATGGGTGAACAGCGCAAAGCATGAATTGACCGCGCCCGCGACCGGCTCCTGCCCCAGCCGCCAGAACCCGCCCAGGCCAGCCGCGCGGTCGTGCCAGACGAACAGGCTGCTTTCCTGCCACAGCGGATCGCCATCGTCGGCATGGGGGCGGTCGTCGGCGTCGGAAAACACTTGCATCGCTGGCTCCCTGGCATTCACCTGCGGGCCTAGCCGCACAGGATGACATGATGACCGCTGCGCGCGATCCCGACGATCTGAAGGCCCGCCTGAACCGCTGGATAGCCACCCTTCCGGAACTGGCCGCAGCGCAGGTCGAGCGTGCCGTTCCGGCGGAAGGTGGTGCATCGAGCGAGACATGGCTGCTCGACCTGGCAAACGGCACAGGCTGGGTGCTGCGAATCGAACCGCGTGCCCGGCAGATCTACGAGGACCCCTCGGTCGCGCGGCAGTTTGCGGTGATCCGGGCGCTGAAAGCGGATCCGGCGCTGCCGGTGCCTGCCGCGCTGGCGCTGGAAGAGCACCATGCGGTGATCGGCGCGCCGTTCTTCGTGATGGAACGCGCCAGCGGTTCGGCCCCGCCCAACGATTACCACACGCGCGGGGTAATTGCTGAAGCCGCCCCGGAAGCGCGCGAGGCGATGGCGCAGGGCAGCATTGCCCTGCTCGCTCGGCTCCATGCACGCGATCCCGCGCCGCTGGCCTTTCTCGGCTGGCACGCGGGCGGCGATGCCATCGCGCAGGAACTCGGCCGCTGGGACAGCTACCGGGCATGGTCCGCCTTGCCGCCGTTCCCGCTGTTCGACCACGCCCGCGACTGGCTGGAGCGGCATCGCCCCGCCCCGCAGCCGCCGGGTTTCGCCTGGGGCGATGCGCGCCCCTCCAACATCCTGTTCGCAGGCGGGAAACCGGCCGCGCTGCTCGACTGGGAAACCGCCTCGCTTGGCGGAGCGGAAAGCGATCTCGGCTGGTGGCTGTTCTATGACCGGATGATCACCGAAGAAGAGGGCGCCGCGCCCCTGCCCGGCTGGCCCGGCGCGGCAGAGGTGCTGCGCCTGTGGCAGGCGGCCAGCGGGCGCGAGGCGCGGGCGATGGACTGGCACCTGGTCTTCGCCGGATACCGCTTTGCCCTGATCAGCGAACGCGCCCGCGCTCTGGCGATTGCCGCAGGTGCTATCCCGCCGGAAGCGCGGGGCTTCGCCAATCCGGCAGTGCGGCTGCTGACCCGCCTGCTGGACTGAGGCGTCCGCGTTCAGACCTCCACGTCCTTATTCTTGTGATGGAGGTAGGTCAGTAGCCCAATCGGGATGCGGCTGCCGCCGTTGACCGGGATCACCGTACCCGAAACCCATGAGGATTCGTCGCTCAGCAGGTAGACCGCCAGCGGGCCGACATCATCGACCACGCCGAGGCGCTGGAGCGGCACGGTTTCGATCTGGCGCTTGCGGCGCGACGGATTGGTCATCGACTGCGAATTCTCGGTCAGCACCACGCCCGGCGCGATCGCGTTGACCCGGATGCCGAGGTGCCCCCATTCGACCGCCGCCGTCGCTGTCAGGCTGTCGACGCCGGCCTTGGCCGCGCCGTACTGCGCGGTCGGCGGGCACGGCATCGCGCCGGAGCGCGAGGACAGGTTGATGATGCTGCCGCCGCGCCCCGCCATCGCCCGCGCCGCCGCCTGCATCGCGAAGAACGTCCACTTGAGGTTGAGATCGACCACCCGGTCCCACTGGCCCTCGTCCATGTCGATCATCGGCCCGACATCGCCTGCCGCTGCGCTGCCGGCATTGTTGACCCAGCCGTCGATCGCACCGAACCGGGCCTCGGTCTTCCTCACGATCTCGTCGATGCCGCCTTGCGAGGTGATGTCGCCCGGAATGACGAGATGATCCGCCCCCAGTTCGCCCAGTTCGCGCGCGGTATCCTCCAGCGGCGCCTGCGAACGCCCGGTAATCACCACGTTGGCGCGGGCACGGGCGCAGGCGCGGGCAATGCCGCGCCCGATCCCTCGCCCGCCGCCGGTGATCACCACGGTCTTGCCCTTCAGCGAGAACATCTGCTGGTCCGTCATGCGCTTGATGCTCCGTCCACTGGAATGAGGGCTCCATTGACATAGGCGGCCTCGTCCGAGGCAAGGAAGGCGACCATCGCGGCGATCTCGTCCGGGCTGGCCAGCCGCTTCTGCGGAATGCCCGCGATGATCGCGTCCATGGTCGCACTTGGCACCTCGTCGAGGATGGGGGTCGCGGTTACGCCCGGCATGATCCCGTTCACCCGGATACCCTGCGCGGCATATTCCGCCGCCGCCTGCCGGGTGAGCATGGCCAGCGCC
Source organism: Novosphingobium sp. (assembly GCA_041912655.1). GTDB lineage: Bacteria > Pseudomonadota > Alphaproteobacteria > Sphingomonadales > Sphingomonadaceae > Novosphingobium. Next base: position 115,464 of record JAYRMP010000001.1, read on the forward strand.
GCCTTGCTGACAGAATAGGCCCCGCCGTGGGGCAGCGCCTTCAGCGCCGAGATCGAAACCGTGTTGATCACCGCCCCGCTGCCCTGCGCCACCATCCGGGCCAGCGCGCCGCGCAGCATGGCGAGGGCCCCGCCGAAGTTCACGTCCATAACCGCGTTCCATTCGTCCGGCGACAGCTCATGCAGCGGAGCGAAGCGCGGTGTGGTGCGTCCGGCATTGTTGGCCAGAATATCGAGCCTGCCGAAGCGCGCATCGCATTCGGCGAAGATCCGCGCGACATCCTCCGCAGCGCTGACGCTGGCGACCATCGGCACCAGAGCCTCGCCCAGTTCACCGCGCAGGACCTCCAGCGCCTCGCCCGAAAGGTCAGCCGCGACCACGCTTGCGCCCTCAGCCACGAAGCGGCAGGCGATGGCGCGCCCGATCCCGCTGCCCGCGCCAGTGACCAGCGCGACCTTGCCGCCAAACCGGCTCACAGCCGCGACTTCATCGCATAGCTCGACATGTCGGGCAGCATGTGCCCGCCGTCGACGACCATCGCCTGCCCGGTGACAAACCCGGAGCTGGACGAGGCGAAGAACAGCACCGCGTTGGCGATATCGGCTGGCAGGCCTGCGCGCTGCATCGGGATGTTGGGGACGATCAGGTTGGCGGTGGCATCGTCCATCCGGGGATCGCGGTCGTCGATCACCAGCCCGGGCTCGATCGTGTTCACGGTCGCGCCATACTTGGCGAACTCCAGCGCGAGGTTACGCGCCATGCCGACCATGCCGGCCTTCGACGCCGCATAGCTTTCCATCCCCGCCAGCCACGAATGGTTGCCGATCAGCGAGGAGATGCCGATAATCCGCCCCTCCCCCCGCGCCTTCAACTGCGGCAGCGCGGCGCGCGCCAGCCACATGAAGCTGTAGAGGTTGGTGCGCATCACCCGGTCGAACTCCTCGTCGCTCAGCGCCTCGAACGGAGTGAAGGGGAAGATGCCGCTGTTGTGGACCAGGATGTCGAGCCCGCCAAACGCGTCCACCGCCGCCGCGACAGCCGCGTCGCAGGCTTCGCGGGTGGAAAGGTCCTGCGCACACAGCGCCGCCTTTCCGCCCGCGGCGTTGATTTCATCCACTACGTCCTGCCCGCTGGCGGCGGTGCGGGTGGCGATCAGAACGTTCGCGCCATTCGCAGCAAGCAGGCTGGAGATCGCCCGCCCGATCCCGCGCCCGCCGCCGGTTACAAGTGCCACCTTGCCACTCAGATCAGCTTGCATTGTCGGTCTTCCTCCTCAGGCAGCCGCAATCGCGGCCGCGCTCCAGTTCCACAGGCGCCGCGCGGCTTCCGGGTCCCGCGCCCAGGGTTTGACCCCGCTGCGCATTCCCGGCTCGCTTGGCAGAGCCTCGTTGCAATCTTCCAGATAGAGCCCGCCCGCCCCGTCCAGCTCGCGGCCCAGCGCTGCCCAGACCGTGGTGGCGCTGCCCTGTTCCACGCTCTTCCAGCGGATCTTCTTCGCGCCCTCGGGATCGGTGCCCAGCCGCTGGCGCACCTCGTCGGTCATGTAGCGGCCCAGCTCGGTCTGGATCCCGCCGGGCATCAGCGAGAAGGCGCGAATGCCCTCATCCCGGTAGCGCCGGTCCAGTTCGAGCGCGAACAGGGCGTTGGCGGTCTTGGAGCGGCCATAGGCGGCGAGCGGATCGTATTCGCCGCGCTCGAAATTGGGATCGTCGAAGTCGAAGGCGCCCCAATGGTGTCCAGTGGAAGACACGGCCACCACCCGCGCGCCCTGCGCCGCCTTCAGCGCGGGAAGCAACAGAGAGGTCAGGTGAAAATGGCCGAGATGATTGACCCCCAGCTGCATTTCGAACCCCTGCGCGGTGCGGCCCAGCGGGCAGGCCATGATCCCGGCGTTGAGGATCAGCAGATGGAGCGGCGCATGGCCCTCCGCCGCTGCGAAGGCCTCGACCGAGCGCAGGTCCGACAGATCGAGCGATGCGGCATGGGCCTTGCCGCCGAACGCGGCGATCTCATCCAGCAGGTCCCGCGCGGCGGCGACATTGCGCACGGCCAGCACCAGTTCTGCCCCGCAGCGCGCCAGCACCCGCGCGGTTTCCACCCCGAGCCCGCTGGTCGCGCCGGTAACGATCGCGCGCTTGCCGGTGAGGTCGTGACCGGCGGCGACTTCGGCGGCAGTGGAATCCCAGCCGAACGGCGAGGTGATGCGGGTCATCGGGTCATTCTCCGGTCGAGGAACAGGGTCTGGTGGGCATGGCCGAATTCGCCGCGCTGGTCGGCCAGCCGCGAATCGACCACCGCAAGGCCGTTGCCCGCGCTTTCGGTCTCGGCTGCGATCCGCACCCATTCGCCTTCGGGCATCCGGGCGAGGTGCAGGGTAATGTCGACATTGGCAAAGCTCCATTCGCGCCAGTCGACGAAGCTGGACGTGCCACTACCGAAATCGGCAGCCATTGCCAGCTGGACGAAGGGCGAGATCGGCACGCCCGGCACCACTTCCCCGCTGATCCGCGCCCAGACCACGCCGGGGCCGCGTACCTCGAGCCCGCCGGATTCGAGCCGCGTCTCGTTGACATGGCGCAGCGGCGAGCGCGCGCCATTGAGGCTGGGCAAGCCCGGCGGCGGGACAGCATGAACCGGGCTGAGCGTAGCGGGAGACTCCCCGAGCCGGACCCGCAGCGCAGAGGCGCGGACCGTCACCGCGCCGTCCTGCACCAGATCCACCTGCAGCAATTGCAGCCGCTTGCCTTCGCGCAGCACTTCCACGCGGGTTTCGACCGGCTCCATCCGGGTCGGCTTCATGATGTCGATCACCAGCCGCGCGGTGACCATCGGCGCAGGCGCGGGCACCTGCTCGACCGCATGGGCGACCAGCGCATTGAGCGTCACCCCGCCCTGCAGTCGCTTGTCCCACGGGCCGGTGCACAGCGCGGTCGGCACGAACAGCGCGCCGTCGCGTTCGAACAGGTGGCGCAGGCTTTCGTCAGACATCAGGCGGCGTCCGGCCAGGCGAGCGCGGCAGCCTCTGCAGCGTGGGTGCGCTGCCCGCCCATTTCGCCCTGCAACCAGCGCAGGCGGAAGGTCCAGCAGTGGAGCGCGTGCTCCAGCGTCATGCCCAGCGCGCCGTTGAACTGATGGGTATCGTAAACCACCTCCGGGATCGCCCGCTGGGCGTGCAGCGCGGCGAGCGCGGCATCGAGCGGGGAACCGCTCCATGCGGCCTTCAGCGCCAGCCAGTAGATGCCCCTGCTCTTGACCGAATCGGCGGACAGCCGGTGCTGAACCGCCTGGAACGAGCCGACCGGGCGGCCGAACACCTGCCGCTGCTTGACGTAGTCGGTGGTGAACTGGACCGCCGCTTCCATCGCCGCCGCCACTTCCAACGCCAGCGCGATGCGCCACAGGCGGCGCAGCTCCGCGCCCTTGCCGGGCAGGCGGCGCGCGCTGGACAGGTCCGGCGCGGCGGCCAGCTTGCCGAGCGGATAGGCAAAGGGGCTGTCCAGCGCCTCCACCTCAAGTCCGGCCATGTCGAGCAGAACAACATCGTCCCCCCAATCGACCAGCACGGTCCTCGCGTCAGGCAGGAAGCGCACCCCGCGCGTCAGGTCTTCGGCGCGGGCCAGGGCGACGGGGCGCGGCACGGCCGATCCGGTGAGCAGCGGGGCGACCAGCGCCGATCCGCCCAGTTCCAGCACCAGCGGGGAAAGCGCCGCCTCGTAAACCAGGATCGCCGCATCCACTGCACCGCAGCCCGGTTCCAGCGCGATGTCGAAGTAGCCGCCATCGGCTAGAGCACGCTCCATCGCCGTGGCGGGATGGAAGGCGCGCGGTTCGACCACGCCACGCTCTCGCGGCAAGTCGCGGTTGTCGTCGACGATCCTCAGAACCGCTTCGCGCAGGGCCTGCTGGTCAGGGGTGAAATCGAAATCCATCGCCTCAGGCTCCGCGCGGCAGGCCGAGGTGGCGGCCGGAAATCATGTTGAGCTGGACCTCGGCGGCCCCGGCGGCGATCCCCGCCGTGATTGCCGAGTTGAACTGCGAGCGCAGGTGCCCGTCCGCGCCATCGACCAGCAGGTCGGGCAGGTAGGTGGAGGTCAGATTGGCCACCGCATGGTCGGCCTGGATCATGGCGAAGCGCGCGAGATAGGTTTCCGCGCCGGGATCGCTGTCCTTGGCCCGCCCGTCGATCACCAGATAGGTCTGGAGCCGCGCCGACTCGACCAGCGCGCGCGCGGCGGCGCAGTCGGCGCAGACCACGGGATCGTCCCACAGCCCCCGCTCCTTCAGCCGCTCGACCACATGATCGAGCCCGCGCTTGGCCTTTTCATAGCGGCCCGCACCAATTCGTTCGTAGTGGATGATGGTCTGGACGATGGTCCAGCCGCCCGCCTCCTCGCCCAGCAGCGCCTCGGCGGGGAGGAAGGCGTCGGTGAAGAACACTTCGTGGAAATCCCAGCGCGAATGGACCCCCTGGATCGGGCGGATTTCGATGCCGGGCGTGTCCATCGGCACCAGGAAGCAGCTGACCCCGCCCTTCCCCTTGCCGCCGACCCGGGCGAGCAGGAACATGACGTCGGCCCGCGCGGCGTAGGAGGTCCAGATCTTGGAACCGTTCACCCGGTAGCCGCTCTCGACCGGCTCGGCGCGGGTCTTCATGTTGGACAGGTCCGTGCCCGCCTCGGGCTCGGAAAAGCCCTGGCACCACAGCAGTTCGCCCGCCGCGATCGAGCGCAGCCATTTCTGCTTCTGCGCCTCGGTCCCGAACTTCATGATCGCCGGGCCGGCCCAGTTGGCGCCGAGATAGAGCGAAGAGCGCGGCTCCCCGATCGACCACATCTCCTCGCTGATGATGATCTGCTGCCAGGCACTGGCGTCCTGCCCGCCGTACTCCGTCGGCCAGTGGCGGACGATCAGGTCGCGCTCCGCCAGCCGCGCGTTGAAGCTGCGGGCGTGCTCCATCAGCTTGGGGCTGGAGGGGCCGTGCGGAGCGAAGGCCTCCCACCAGTCGTCCGGCAGGGTGGCGATCACTTCTCGCAGTTCCGCCCGGTAGGCCTCTTCCGCTTCATTCCAGGCGAATTCCACCTGTCCTCTCCTCGCTTAATTGGTATACTTATTCCACGCCAGCCCAAGCTTGTCAAACGGGAGGAAACATTCGATGGAATCACCGCAGGGTGGAGCCGGAACATGCCGATCAGACAGATAGCGCGCGCAAGCAGCGGCAAGCGCCGACGCAAGCTGGGAGAGATCGTCGCCGAACGGATCGTCGGCGAGATCGTCCGCCGTGGCTGGAACGAAGGCGAGGTGCTGGGCACCGAGCAGGACTTCATGGATTTCTTCCGCATCTCTCGTGCCACCTTCCGCGAGGCGGTGCGCCAGTTGGAATGGAGCGGGGCCGCGGGCATGCGGCGCGGTGCTCACGGCGGGCTGGCGGTCAAGGCGCCGCCGCGCGATGCCATCGTCCACGCGCTCAAGACCTATTTCGAACTGACGAAGGTCGAGCGTGCACTTCTGGATGAGACAGCGGCAACGCTGCGCGCCGCGACCCGGATGCGGCCCGATGGCAGGGGCAACCAGGCGATCGAGCTGTTCCTAGAAGCGCTCGATTCGCGCACCCTGTCCGACCTGACCGAGGAACGGCTGGCAGGCGCGGGCGGCATCAAGCTGAGCGAGCAGGTGGCGCAGCGGCTGGTCGAGGAGATCGAGGCACGCGATTTCGAACGGGGCGCAAATCTTGGCAACGAACTCGACCTACAACGCCGCTTCGGCGTGAGCCGCGCGGTGCTGCGCGAGGCGCTGCGGCCGCTGGAACTGCATGACATCATCCGGGTCAAGACCGGCGCACACGGCGGGATCATCATCCACGAATTCGATCCGGACTATACGATCACGCTCGCCACAACTTACCTTGCCTTCGCCCGGCTACCCCTGTCGGACCTGTGGGAGGCGCAGAACGCGCTCAAGGTCGTGGCGGTCGAAGGCTTTGTCGCGCAGGCCGATGCGGCAACGCTGCGCGCACTGGAACGGGCGCTGGAACGGCTGGAACATGCCTCCGCCCCGCATTACCTGATGGCGGCGAGCGAGTTCCATCTGCTGATCGCGGACAACAGCGGCAACCGCGCCGCCGCGCTGTTCGTGGGCGTACTGCACCGCTACGGGCTGACCGTGCTGCCCCGCCCCGACGAGGCCTATCTGCCGATGCTCAAGCAGCAGCATCGCGACCTGCTTGAGGCGGCGATCCGGGGGGATGCCGCCTCGGCCCGGGCGAGCATGCAGGCGATGTACGAGCATTCGCGCCGCTGGATCGCGCGGATCGAGCGCGATCTCGAGCGGCGCGCCGCCCAGTCAGGCTGAACCGGCGCAGACCCCTTCGGGCGCGAAAGCCACAGCGTGGACATCGGCAGTGTCGAGCGTGGGAGACAGCACCATACGCTCGGTCCCGGCGCGTTCGGCAAGCCCGGCAAAAGCGCTTTCCGCCTCGCTGGCCAGCACTTCGTAGATCGCGAGATAGCGGTAGGGGGAAGGCTTCAGCGCCGGGTGATCGGTGAGCCGAAAGCGCTGTGCGGCAACGAAGCCCGGCACCGCCAGCACGTCGGGCAGGTGAACCTCGTTGTACCAGGCGTTGAACGTATCATCGTCGCCCGGGGTCGAATTGGTCAGGACGATGTAGAGCAGGCGGTCTTTACCCTGCGCGTCCGGGGTGACGGCAGAGCGCACACGCGGGGTCAGCGCCTCGCCCAGGGTCATCAGCATGGTCGATCCGTCCAGGGTGTCGCTCATCACCCAGTCACCGGAACCGGCGCGGCGGAACACTTCGCCAAGGATCCCCGGGCCCTCGCCGTCCAGCCAATAGGCTGCGGCATTCGACCAGCGCGGGCTCTCTGTCCCCGGCGCGGCGGCGGTGAATTCCCCCCGCAGCACGCCCGGCACGCCGCAGACGTCCGGCAGGTGGTGGGTCACGTACCAGTCGCGGTGCGACGCCTCGCTGCCCGCCTTCGGATTCTGCATCACCAGCAGGATCGCATTCGCTTCGGCCATTCTCTTCCCTTTCGTTCACGCGCTTGGTCGAAATCGGGACTTGCCGCGAACCTCGGATGGATGCAAGAGAAAGGGTATACCAGTTAGGAGGATTGCAGGTGTCAGCGCGTTATGCCGGTTACCAGGCCCTGAAAATCGGACAGGATGGCCATGTCCTGACGGTCACGCTCGACAATCCGCCGATGAACGGCATGACGCCCGAGGGTCATGAGGAATTGACCCGCATCTGGGCCGAAATCGGCGCCGATCCCTCGGTGCGCGTGGTGGTGTTCACCGGTGCTGGCGACCGGGCCTTTTGCGCGGGCGGCGACCCGAAGAAGATGGTCGACAACTGGGGCAACCGCGAGCGCTGGCAGGTCGGCATGGCCGAGGCGCGGGCGATCATCGTCGGCATGCTCGAATGCCCCAAGCCGGTGATCGCGCGGATTAACGGCCACGCCATGGGCCTGGGCGCAAGCCTCGCGCTGGCCTGCGACATCACGGTGATGGTCGAGGACGCCCGGATCGCCGATTCGCACGTCAGCGTCGGCCTCGCCGCAGGCGATGGCGGTTCGCTGCTGTGGCCCAACCTGGTCGGGCTGGTCGAGGCGCGGCGCCACCTGCTGACGGGCGAGCCGCTGACGGGCGCTCAGGCCGCCGCCAAGGGCCTGATCACCGAATCGGCGCCGCGCGACGAACTCGACGCCGCCGTGCAGCGCTGGATCGATGTGTTCCTCTCCAAGTCGCCCAGCGCGGTGCAGACCACCAAGCAGGCACTCAACCTCGACGTGCTCGCCAAGGCGAAAACCTGGATGGACGAGATGCTGCGCCTGGAAACGCAATCGTGGGCCTCGCCCAATCACCGCGAGGCGGTGGTGGCGATGATCGAAAAGCGCCCCGCCAAGTTCATCGACGAATAATCACGGGAACCAACCCATGTCAGACGATCTCGATCTCGGCGTGCTCGCCGGGAGCTTTGCCGAAATGCTCGATGCGGAATGGCCGCGCGAGAAGGCCGTGGCCTATGCCCGGCAGGACAACCTCTATGCCGAAGAGCTGTGGCAGCAGATGGCCGCGCTCGGCTGGACCGCGCTGACGGTGCCGGAGGAGCATGGCGGGCTCGGCATGGGCAGCGCTGCAGTGGCCGCACTCCACGACTCGCTCGGTGCAGCGGCCGCTCCTGTGCCGATGCTGGGTACCACTCTCGCCATCGAACTGCTGGTGCGCGCGGGCAGCGCGGCGCAGCAGGCCGCGCTGCTGCCGGGCCTTGCCGAAGGCTCGCTGCGCGCCGCCGTGGCCCAGCCCGGCGATGCGGCTGTATTGACGGAGGGCGCGAACGTCAGCGGCACTGTGCCCAACCTGCTCGATGCCGCATCGGCCAATGTGCTGTTCCTGCGCGCCCGCCGCAGCGGTAAGCCCGCCTGGCTCGTGCTGCGCAGCGATGCATCCGGCGTTTCGGTTGAGCGCCACGCACTGACCGACACCACCCGGACCCTCGGCACGGTGACGCTGGACGGCGTTACCCTTGCCGATGACGCCCTGATCATACCCGCCGATGCCGCCGCGCTAGACGATGCGCTGCTGCGCACCGCAGCCCTCGCCATCGCGGCTGACGCGATCGGCGGCGGCGAGCGGGCGCTGGCCGGAACCATCGAATACATGGGCGTGCGCCAGCAGTTCGACCGGGTGATTGGCTCGTTCCAGGCGCTCAAGCACCGGGTCGCCGACCATCAGGCCGCGCTGGTCGCCGCGCGCGGACTGGTCGAATATGCCGCCGAACTTGCTGCCGACGATCCGCAAGCGCTGCTGATCGCGATCTCGGCCAAGCAGCACGCAACCCGCGCCGTTGCCGAGATTGCGCGCGACTGCATCCAGCTGCACGGCGGGGTCGGCTTCACCGCCGAATTCTTCCCGCACATTTACCTCAAGCGCGCCAAGGTGAACGAGGCGATCCACGGAACCCGCGCGGCCCTGCTGGACCGCATTGCCGACATGCTGGAGGCCGCGTGATGAGCCGCACCTACGATATCGTCGGCAAGGTCGGCGACGAGCAGGCCTTCCGCCAGGAAATCCGCGACTGGCTGGCCGAGAAGATCCCGGCGAACTGGCGCCAGCGCTGGCAGGGCGTGCGCGAGGAGGAACTGAAGGCCGAGATCGTTGCCTGGCTGGAAGAGCGCCGCAAGGTCGGCCTCGCCACGCCGCACTGGCCCAGGGAATGGGGCGGCCCCGGCCTGCCCTTCGCCTACCAGATCATGGTCTATGAAGAGTTCGCCCGCGCCGACGCGCCGGAGCTCGACATGTACACCATCTCGCTGTTCCATACTCCCGCGACCCTGTTCGAACACGGCACGCAGGAACAGAAGGACAAGTACCTGTCCGGCATCACCCAAGGCACCGACATCTGGTGCCAAGGCTTTTCGGAACCCGGCGCCGGATCGGACCTTGCCGCGCTGCGCACCAGCGCCCGGCGCGAGGGCGATCACTATGTGATCAACGGGCAGAAGATCTGGTCCTCCGCCTCGATGCACGCGCGTTATTGTTTGCTGCTGGCGCGCACCGATCCCAACGGCAAGCGCAAGCACGACGGCATCTCCTATTTCATCATGGACATGCAGTCGCCCGGCGTCGAAGTCCGCCCGATCCCGCAGATCACGGGGGAAAGCGAGTTCGCGGAAATCTTCCTCGATGACGTGAAGATCCCGGCCAGCAACCTGATCGGCGCGGAAGGCAACGGCTGGAACATCGCCCAGTCGACCCTGTCGACCGAGCGCGGCCTGCTGATCTTCGGCGCGGTCGAGCGGCTGGCCCGCTCGTTCGAGCTGGACGGGCAGGATGCGCGCGATACCTGGATGCGCGACGTCCAGTTCCGCCGTGAGTACGCTGCGCTTTTTGCCGAGCTTCAGACCATCCGGCTGATGATCCGCAAGCTGCTGATCGAACTGGAAGCCAACCCGGACAAGGCATCGCCCACCCTGCCGACCTACATCAAGCTCAACTGGGGTCCATTCCTGCAGCGCTACACCGAATTCCTGCTGCGCGCGGAAGGACTGGAAGCGCTGAAGTGGCAGCCCTCGATCCCCGGCACCGGCCATTCCAGCCGGCTGAGGATGAACGACTTCCTCAAGAGCTATGGCTGGACCATCGCCGGGGGATCGAACGAGATCATGCGCAACATCGTTTCGGAGCGGATCCTGGGCATGCCCCGGGGCTGACACAATTGGCGGGCCTCCGCGGCAGGACAAGCCGCGGGGCCACGGCGGGAGAGAGGCGGAGATCATGACCGGCAAAGCCGACAGCCATCGCGCGTTCTACAGCTTCATCGTTCCGCTGATGATCGCGGAGCTGGTGTCGGCGCTGGAACTGACGATGATCTATGCCGCCATGCGCACGCTGGTGGCCGATTTCGGCGGCACGCGCGAGGCCGGCTGGCTGGTGACCTCGTTCATGCTCTCCTCTGCGGCGGGCGCAGCGCTGTTTGGCCGGGTCGGCGACCTTATCGGGCGGCGCAAGGTGCTGCTGTGGGTGCTGGCGCTCTCCACGATCGGCTCGTTGATCAGCAGCGTGACCCGCGAACTCGACCTGCTGGTCCTGGGCCGCGCCATGCAGGGTCTGGCGGGCGCGATCATCCCGCTTTGCTTCGGCATGGTCCAGGAACGCGCCAGTGTCGATCGGGTGCCGCTGGGGATCAGCCTGATCTCGTCCTCTGCCAGCATTGCCGCGGCATCGGGCCTCGTCATCGGCGGGCTGATCATCGATTATTCGGACTGGACGATGATCTTCAAGATCTCGGCCGCCCTCGGCTTGGTCGCCTTCCTCACCGTCTTTCTGTTCGTCTCCCCCGACCAGCGCCGGCAGAGCATTGGCCTTGGCGATGACCTGCTCGGCGGCATGCTGTTCGTGCCTGCGGCGGTCTGCCTGCTGCTCGGCATCGACAGTGCCTCCAAGGTGGGCCTCTCCTCGCCGGTCACCCTCGCCTGGCTGACAGGGGCAGCGGTTTCGCTGATCGCCTGGGTCTGGCGTGAGCTCAGCGTGGCCAATCCGCTGATCGACGTGCGCCTGCTTGCCCGCCGTGAGATCGCCGTTGCCAACCTGCTGTTCGTGGCCGTCGCGCTCGGGTCCTTCCAGGGCGGGCATCTGATGGCCCTGTTCGGTCAGCAGCCGGTCTCCACCGGTACCGGACTTGGGCTCAGCGCAACGATGGCCGGATTCCTGCTGCTGCCGGCCAATATACTCACCGCCCTGCTCTATCCGGCCGTCGCAGCAGCCAACCGCCGTTACGGCCCCCGACTGGTCGCCAGTGCCGGCTGCAGCCTGATCATCGCCGGCTTCCTGGCGCTGACCTTCTTCAACGACGATCTGGTCATGGTAATGCTGCTGCTGGTGGTCCAATCCCTCGGTCTGGGGGTCTGCTACGTGACGATCCCGATCGTCATCGTCGGCGCGGCTCCGGAAGACCGCACCAGTGAGGCCAGCGGGATGATGAGCGTGATCCGCTCCACCGCCATGGCCATCGGCGCGCAGACCGTGGCGACGATCCTGTCGGCAGCCGGGCACGGTGCCGGGAAGGGCCACGCCTTCCCCAGCGAGGCCGACTACCAGACCGCTTTCCTTTACGTCGTGGCAACCGGCCTTGTCGGCCTGGTGGTCAGCCAGATGCTGCCGCGCCGACTTCCATCCCAGACCGTGTCAAGCAGAGAAACCGCATGAACCCCGCCATTGCTCCCCTGTTCCAGCCCTTCGCGCTGCGTTCGCTGGCCCTCGCCAACCGCATCGTCATGGCGCCGATGACGCGCGGCTTCAGTCCCCACGGTGTGCCGGGCGAGGACGTTGCCGCCTATTACGTGCGCCGCGCCGATTGCGGGCTGATCATTACCGAAGGCGTCGGCGTCGATCACCCGGCCGCGCTGGGCGGCAGCGGGGTCGACGGCGACAACGCTCCGCACATGTACGGCAAGGCCGCGCTCGAAGGCTGGCGCAAGGTGATCGAGGCGGTCCATGCGGCGGGCGGCGTGATCATGCCGCAGCTGTGGCACCAGGGCGTAATGCGCGAGATGGGCACCGGCCCCAATCCGCAAGTCGAATCTGTCCGCCCCTCGGGCATCTGGGGCCCGCTCGACAAGACCGCAATGGTCTCTCCAGCCTACATGGAAGCCGTCGCGAAAAGGCCCGGTAGAGCCATGTCCGACGAGGAAATTGTCGACGTGATCGAAGGCTTCGCGCGCTGCGCCCGCTGGGCGATGGACCTGGGCTTCGACGGGATCGCGATCCACGGCGCGCACGGCTACATGGTCGACGATTTCCTGTGGGAAGGCACCAACCAGCGCACCGACCGCTGGGGCGGCGACCACAAGGGCCGCACCGCATTCGCGGTCGAACTTGTCAGGGCCGTGCGGCGCGAGATCGGGGCGGAGCCGGTGATCAACTTCCGCTTCTCGCAGTGGAAGCAGCAGGACGTGCGCGCGCGCCTCGCCGCAACGCCGCAGCAGCTGGAAGAGGTGCTCGGCCCCATCGCCGACGCCGGGGTCGACATCTTCGATGGCAGCCAGCGCTATTTCGACAAGCCGGAGTTCGAAGGCTCGCCGCTCAACCTCGCGGGCTGGGCAAAGAAGCTGACCGGGAAGGCCTCGCAGACGGTCGGCGGGGTCGGGCTCAATTCGGGCGTCTACGATTCCAAGGTCAGCGGCGGTTCGGCCGCGACAATGGAGAATGTCGAGAAGGTCGCCGCGCGGCTTGATCGCGGCGAGTTCGATCTCGTCGGCGTGGGCCGCGCGATCATGCACGATTCGCGCTGGGTAGCCCGCGTGCGCGGCGGCGAGGAGCTGCTGCCGTTCGATGAGGCCTCGCGGCTCGTGCTTACCTGAGAATGGAATATGCCCTGATCAGGGAAACCGGCTGAGCCGCGCCACCTCCTCGGGGAAGTCGGCCCAGTAATCCTGCCAGCTGGCGTCGCTCTGCGGCAGTTCGGTGCGGAAGCGCTCTTCGCGCCCGGGCCAGAGGTTGAAGCCGACCGCCTGCGGTCCGTCCTTCATGTCGCCGACGAACAGGAAGCGCGGCCGGCGTCCGAGGAAATGCCAGGTGCCGTCGACCCGCACGTAGCGGTCGAAATAGACCATCAGGTTGACCACCCAGTGGTCCCCGTCCTCGTGCTCGGCGCGGCAATAGACCGTGCCGCGCGCGCTGTCCGCCTCGATATCGGTGATGACGTGGCCGACCACCTGGTGGAAGCTGCGGTAGAAGCCGCTCAGCACCCCCCGGTAGAACCCCCTCGCCCCTTCCGCGCCCACGCCGTGCTCGCCGAACGGGGTCTGCGGCGCGAACAGCACGGCCAGATCGTCAACGTTGCGGCTGTCCACCGCGCGGGCATAGCGGCTGGCCAGCTGCTGGATCGCCAGCTGCGCTTCCACCTTCGCCAGGCGCTGTTCAATATCCATCGGCGTCATCCTTCGCTCTTGCCACGCCTAAGTATCAGTATACTGTTTCAAGCAGCAAGCGGGAGCAAGCGAATGTTGAATCCAGTGCGGGAAATTCAGGGCTACGCGGACAGCAAGCTGTTCTCGCCCATCACCATCGGGCGGATGACGCTGGACAACCGCTTCGTCATGGCTCCGATGGGGCGCAGCAGCGCGCCCGGCGGAGTGCTTTCGCCCGCCTATGCCCCCTATTACCGCCGCCGGGCCGAAGGCGGCACCGCGCTGATCATCGGCGAGGCGACCGCGATCGACCACCCGACCGCCCAGCACATGACCACCTCATCGACCATATACGGAGCGGGCGCCGAGGCCTGGGCCGAAGTGGCGCGCGAGGTCCAGGCAGCAGGCGGCAAGTTCATGCCGCAGCTGTGGCACGCGGCACTGATGCGCTCGCCCTACCCCTCCGACGATCCAAAGCTGGAAATGGCCAACCGTGAGGCAAAATCGATGAGCCCGTCCGGGCTCTACATGCCCGGCCTGATCGATCCGACGCTGACCCCGCCCGATCCGGTTCAGGTGGAAGAACCGATGACGCCCGGCGAGATCGAACAATGCATCGGCGCCTTTGGCCGCGCCGCAGCGACAGCCATGGCGATCGGTTGCGACGGTATCGATATTCACGGCGCGCACGGCTATCTGATCGACGAGTTCCTCTGGCCCCGGCTCAACTGCCGCACCGACGAGTATGGCGGATCGCTGGCCAACCGGGTCCGTTTCGCGGTGGAAGTGGTGCGGGCCTGCCGCGCCGCGACGTCGCCCGACTTTCCGATCTTCTTCCGGATGTCCCAGTGGAAGCAGCAGGACTACCGCGCGCGGTTGGCCGAGACTCCACATGAACTGGAGCAGATCGTCCAGCCGCTGGCCGAAGCCGGCGTAGACCTGTTCGATTGCTCGACCCGGCGGTTCTGGGAACCTGCCTTCGCGGGATCAGACCTCAGCCTCGCCGGTTGGGTCAGGAAGCTGTCGGGCAAGGCCACGATGATGGTCGGTTCGCTCGGCATTGCCAAGGAAGTTCTGGAAAAGGACGCCATGGACGCCCTGCGCAAGGTTGCCGCCGGTGGAGCAAGCAGTGCGGCAGAAGCCGTGCCCCAGATCGGCGGCGACCTGTTCATGCTGGACGATGCAGTGCGGCGGCTGGACGAGGGCGAGTGCGACCTGCTGGGCGTCGGACGGATGCTGATCACCAACCCCGACCTCGCCAACCGGGTGCGCAGCGGTGAGGGGATTGAAGCGCTGAAGGTCTACCGAACCGAGGACCTGATGACGCTGGTCTAGCCGTTGCTGATCGGCGGCGCGAAGGGGACGGACAGCCCCTCCAGCCGGACCGCGCGCCCCTCGCGCCGGGCCGCCATCGCTTCCTTGAAATCAGCGCCGTCCAGCGTTTCGCGGGTGAGCGTCATCGAGGCCGCGCGCGCTGTTTCGAAGTCCTGCCCGTTGGCCTCGCGCAGCTGGCGCTTCATCATCGCGAAGCTGGCCGGGGAGCCGCTCGCAAGGTCTTCCGCATAGTCCAGCGCCGCTTCGGCAAAACCTTCTGCAGGCAGCACCTGCGAGACCAGCCCCTTGGTCAGCGCCTCTGCCGCGCCAACCCGGCGCGCGGTCAGCAGCATCTCGGCGGCATGGCCCTGCCCCATCAGCCGGGCGAGCGACCAGGCGAGGCCGCCTTCCGCGCAGAGGCCGAGCTTGGCGAAAGGCGCAACGAACACCGCATTGTCAGCGGAGATGCGGATGTCGGCGGCGCAGGCCATGGCCAGGCCGATGCCGGCGCAGGCCCCGTGGACCGCCGCGATCACCGGCTTGTCCAGCAGCATGATCCCGTCATAGCGCAAGCCGCCCGAGCCGGAATTGGGCGCGACGGGATCGGCGGAGAGTTCGCCCAGTACCGCCATGTCGGCCCCGGCGCAAAAGGCCCGGCCTGCACCGGTCAGCAACACCACCCGCACTTCCGGATCGGCACCTGCGCGGGTGAAGGCAGCCGTCAGCCCGCGCGAGACCGCGCCGTTTGAGGCATTGAGCCGGTCCGGCCGGTTGAGCGTGATCCGGGCGACGCCGCGCGCCGCCTCATACAACACCACCTCATCCGGCTGTTCCATCTACCACCCCGCAAGATCGGCCGCGCGCTGGCGGTGGCGGCTGGGCGAACCCAGCCAGACCCAGTCGAGCATCGCACGCTTCATGTAGATATGCGTATCGTGCTCCCAGGTGAAGCCGATCCCGCCATGCGCCTCGACCGTGTCGCGGGTCACCTGCAGGTAGGTTTCCGTGAGGTGCGCCTTGGCCTGCGCGGCGGCGTGCGGAGCCTTGTCGGGTAGCGCATCCCAGGCGTGCGCCCCGAACCAGTAGAGCCCGCGCGCCGGTTCGGTGCCAAGCGCCATCTTGACCAGCTGGTAACGCAGCCCCTGGAAGCCGGCGATCGGCTGGCCATACTGCTCGCGCATCTTGGCATAGTCGACCGACATCTGGACGCAGCGCTCCGCTCCGCCAAAGGCATCGGCGGCGATCAGCGCGGCGGCAGCGTCGGTCAGGCGGCTGGCTGTATCCTTGCCCTGCGGCAGCAGATCAGCGGCAGCGCCTTCGAACGTGACGGTATCGACCGGACGGGTACGATCCGCACTGTCCACCCGCGCGCATGTATAGGCAGCGCCCTTCTCGACCAGCGCCAGCCCTTCGCTGACGCCGACCAGGATCAGGTCGGCTTCCGCCGCATTGGGCACCAGCGTCTTGACGCCGGAGAGGCCGCCAGTGGCCGACACCTGCCATTCGTGCGGCAACCACACCGCCTTGCCCTCGCCAAAGGCGACCGTGCCGAGAACTTCGCCGCTCGCCAGCCGCGGCAGCCACTTGGCCTTCTGCTCGTCCGAACCGCCCAGCGAAATCGCCAGCGCGGCAAGGACATGGCCCACGAAGGGCACCGGCGCGGCGGCGTGGCCCAGCGCCTCGGCAACGATGGCGAGGTCGATCAGTTCGAGGCCAAGGCCGCCGTGCGCTTCGGGCACCATGATTGCGGGAATGCCTATCTCGCACAGCGCCGCCCACAGCTCGGCGTCGAACTGCGCGTCACCTTCCACATCGAACATCTTGTGGACGCGCAGGGGATCGCACTTGTCGCGCAGCAGGGCCTTGACGGTGTCGACCAGCGCCAGCTGCTCTTCGGACAGAAGGAAGTTCATGCGCCTGCTCCCTGGACGCGGTCGCGCGGCAGGCCGAGCACCCGCTCGGCGATGATGTTGCGCTGGATGTTAGAGGTGCCGCCGGCGATCGACATCGACAGCGAGATCATGAACCGCTCGATCCACTTGAGCCGCGCGCCGCCCATGTCGGTGAAATCGTCTTCAAGGATATCGCGCGCCAGCTTGCCCATGCGGCCGGCCAGCTCGGTCATGTAGAGCTTGCGCATGGTGGTGAAGGTTTCGCCCTCCTGCCCGTGCACTTCCAGCGAGACCGAGCGATAGGTCGAATAGACGATGGAGAGCAGTTCTCCCTCGATCGCGGCCAGTTCCTCGCGCACGCGCACGTCCTTGATCGCGGGCTGGCCGTCGCGCTCCACTTCCTTCGCCAGCTTGACGAGGTCGCGGAACATCGACAGCGGCCAGGTCATCGCCGCAATCCCGGAGCGTTCGTGCTTCAGGGTGGAACGAGTCACGTTCCAGCCCTTGCCGCGTTCGCCCACCAGCATGTCGGCGGGGGTTTCGGCATTGTCGAAGAAGACCTCGTTGAACTCCTTCTGCCGGGTCATCTGCACCAGCGGGCGCACGGTGACGCCGGGCTGGCGGATGTCGATCAGCAGGTAGGAAATGCCGGAGTGCTTGGGCGCATCGGGCTCGGTGCGCACCAGCAGGAACATGTGCGTCGCGAAATGGGCGCCGGTGGTCCAGATCTTCTGGCCGTTGATGATCCACTTCGACCCGTCCGTCGAAAGTTCCGCCTTGGTACGCAGCGCGGCCAGATCCGATCCCGCGCCCGGTTCTGAAAAGCCCTGTGCCCAGATGATGTCACCGCGCAGGGTCGGGGCGATGAAGCGCTCCTTCTGCTCTTCAGAGCCCCATTCCAGCAGGGTCGGCACGACCAGGCCATTGCCGGGGATACGGTCGGACGGGGCGCGAGCCTTGCTCAGTTCCTCGCGGATCACTTCCGCCTTGCCGATATCGGGCTGCTGCTCCGACCCGCCGAAACGCTTCGGGATCGAGCGGTGCATGTAGCCCTGCCCGATCGCCGCCTCGACGAAGGCGCGCACGTTTTCGCGCGATTTGACGTTGCCGTCGGCCGGCGGCCAGTTGGCGGCGATGAACTCCCGCACTTCCTGGCGGAAGGCGTCGTATTCGGCGCCGAAACCCAGCTCCATGCTCAATCCTTTATATGATTCTGCTGGAGCCATTGTTTCGCGGGCATGGCCCCTGTCAATCGAAAAGCGCCTAATCCGCTAACTACGTCACTTGATTGCCCGAGCAAGCGGGCGCACCTTCCCGACAATGACATGGGGTGTGGCATCGACCCAAACTTACGGATTGACATTATTCGTCCAAACGTCAGAAAGCGAGCCATGAGCCGACAGCGCTCAAGCCGATTGGAACGGGAGATCAGGGATGCCGATGCAGGTTGCAGTGCCGGACAATGTGCCGCCTGAACTGGTTGTCGATTTCGATTATTTCGCGGTCGACGGGTCGAACGGCGATCCCCAGGCTACCTGGAAGACGCTGCATGACGGGCCGGACATCGTCTGGACCCCGCATTACGGTGGCCACTGGATCGCAACCCGTGCCGCCGAATTCGACGTGATGCAGGTCGATCACGAGCATTTCAGCCACCGCCAGTTCGATCTGCCCCGCAATCCGGATCGCATCCCCTCGATCCCGCTCGGGCTCGATCCGCCTGAGCACACCCCCTACCGCCGCCTACTGATGACGGCCTTCACCCCGCGCAAGATCCGCGCCTTCGCCGAAGTGGCGGAAGCGACCGCGAAGGATCTGATCGAGGCGCTGAAACCGCGAGGCGAATGCGAGTTCATCGATGACTTCGCCAAGGTCCTGCCGATCAACGTCTTCCTCACGATGATGGGCCTGCCGCTGGAGGATCGCTCCTATCTGCTGCCACTGGCCGAGATCGCGGTGCACAGCAACGACGTGGCGCTGAAGACGAAAACCCAGCAGGAACTCGCCGGATACCTGCTCGGCCACATCGAGCAGCGCCGCGCAGCGGGGCCAGCCGAGGACCTGCTTTCCACGATCGTCCACGGCGAGATCGAAGGGCGCGCGCTGACGCCATATGAAATCCTGTCGATGTCGCTGCTGGCGCTGGTCGGCGGGTTGGACACGGTCGCCTCGCAGCTGGGCTTCGTCGCCAACTTTCTCGCGAAGAACCCGGCCCACCGCCGCGAGTTGGTGGAAAACCCTCGCCTGATCCCTACCGCCTGCGAGGAATTCCTGCGCCGCTTCGGCCTGCCCAATACGCTGCGCGAGCTGACCATGGACTACGAGTACAAGGGCCTGAAGTTCAGGAAAAACGACCTGATCATGATGCCCAAGTGCCTTTATGGCCTGGACGATCGGATCAACACCGATCCGATGACGGTCGATTTCCACCGCAAGCCGTCCAGCATCAAGCACGCCGCCTTCGGCGCCGGCCCGCACCTGTGCCCGGGCAATGTCCTCGCCCGGCGCGAACTCATGATATTTCTGGAGGAATGGCTGCCCGCAATCCCCGATTTCGAGCTCGATCCTGTACGTCCGCCGGTCTTCACCAGCGGCGGGGTCAACTCGGTCAGCAAGCTCTATCTGAAGTGGAAGGTGTGATGGTCGACGACAGCACAGTCCGCGCCGCGATCCGCGCCGCAATCGATGCGGGGCACGAGGAAGCTGTCCATATCGTCGCCTATCAGGACGGACAGCAGGTGCTCAACGTGTGGGACGGCCTCGCCGATCCGGCGCAGGGCAAGCCGGCGACCGAGGATACGCTCTACAACGTCTACTCGGCGACCAAGGCGGTTGCCGCCACCGCGCTGCATATCCAGGCGGAAAAAGGCCTGGTCGATTATGATGCGCCGATTGCCGAATACTGGCCTGAGTTCGCCGCGAACGGCAAGGGCAGCGCCACGGTGCGCCACGCCCTCACCCACCGGGCCGGGGTGCCGCTGATGCCCGAGGGCGTGACGCCCGAACTGATGTGCGACGCCAAATGGATGGCCGCGCAGATCGCCGCGATGGAGCCGCTGGCCCCTCCGGGCGAGAAAACGCTGTACCAGTCGATGACCTTCGGCTGGATCATTGGCGAGATCGTCCAGCGCAGCGATCCCGCGCGGCGCGATCTGGGTACCTTCGTGCAGGAAGAGATCGCCAAGCCGCTCGGCCTCAAGGACCTGTGGATCGGCATTCCGGATGAAGTCGCAGATCGCGTGGCGATCATGTCCAACCGCAACGAGAACGATCCCCCTCCCCCCGCCGCGACGCTCTATGCCAGGTCGATGCCCTACGCGGTCGACCTTGTCCCGCGCGTGTTCGGCCGGCCTGACGTCCAGCGCGCCTGCATCGCCGGGGTCGGCGGGATCTTCAACGCCCGTGACGAGGCCCGGTTCTGGGCCATGCTAGCGGGCGGCGGCGAGCTTGACGGCGTACGGCTGCTTTCGGCGGACCGGGTCGCAGGCTTCTCGAACATTCGCGACAATGGTGACGAGCCGGACCCGGTGATGTTTGGCGTGCCGATTCCGATCAGTGTCGGCGGCTACTGGCTGGGGGGACACCGCGTCAGCAGCCCGCGCGCGATCTGGCATCCGGGAGCGGGTGGATCGATAGGTTGGGCCGATCCCGACCAGAACCTGGCCGTGGCGGTCTGCCACAACCGGATGTTCAACGCCCGAATGCCGGAGGACGATCCGATCCTGCCGATCACGAAGGCCGCGGTCGCGGCGCTTGGCCTGGAGTGGCTGTGATGACTGCAATGCCCAAGCTGGAAGACCTGACCGACGCCAGCTTTGACCCCTTCATGGTCGAGAAGCTGTCCACCGGCAATTGCCCCGATCCCTACCCGCGCATCCATGAACTGCGCGAACAGGGCCCGGTGGTGGAAGGCAGCTACCGCAAGAATTTCACCGACGTGCCGGACGTCCAGATGGGTCATCTGCCGCAGGTGATGGTGCTCGGCTATGATGCGGTGCTCCACGTCCTGACCCACCCGGAGATCTTCCACAACAAGGAAGCCTTCGCCCCCAATCTGGGCAAGTCATTCGGCAACACCATCACCGTGATGGACGCGCCCGAGCACACCCGGTTCCGCAAGATCTTCCAGAAGGCGTTCCTGCCCAACGTCGTCGCCAAGTGGGGCGAAACAGTGGTCGACCCGGTGGTCAACAAGCTGATGGACGGCTTCATCGCCAGCGGCGAGGCCGACCTGATCGAGCAGTTCACCCACCACTACCCCTTCCAGGTGATCTACGCTCAGGTCGAGCTTGATCCCGCGCAGGCGCCGGTGTTCCACAAGCTGGCGATCGCGCAGATCCTCTCATCGATCGGCGCTCCGCAGGGACCGGAGGCAAGCGGGAAGCTGGGCGTCTTCTTCGCCGAACTGCTGCGCCAGAAGCGCGCCAATCCGGGCACTGACCTGATCAGCCACCTCGCCACGGTCGAGGTCGACGGCGAGCGCCTGCCCGACGACGTGCTGATCTCGTTCCTGCGCCAGCTGATGAACGCAGGCGGCGACACGACCTTTCGCGGCACCAGCGTGCTGCTGACCGGGCTGCTGACCCACCCGGAACAGCTGCAGGCGGTGACCGAGGACCGCAGCCTGATCCCCGCCGCGATCGACGAGGCGCTGCGCTGGGAAGGTCCGGTCTCCTCCACCTTCCGCTACTGCGCGCAGGATACCGAGATCGAGGGACATCCGATCAAGGCCGGAACCTTCGTCAACACCGTGCTGGCCAGCGCCAACCGCGATCCGGCGAAGTTCGAGAACCCGGACGAGTTCAATATCTTCCGCAAGAACACGGTGCGCCACCTCGCCTTCGCCAGCGGGCCGCACGTCTGCATCGGCCAGCACCTCGCCCGGGTGGAAATGACCCGGGCGCTCAACGCGATCCTTGACCGGCTGCCGAACCTGCGGCTCGATCCGGACAAGCCCGCGCCCGCGATCGTCGGCCACCTTCTGCGGGTGCCGGAGCATCTGTGGGTCAAGTTCGACCAAGCCTGAAGGGGAAGCCTGCCATGAAGAAGTGGATGTGCATGAACTGCGGCTGGATCTACGAGCAGGAGCTGGGCGATCCGGTCGGCGGGATCGCCCCCGGCACGGCCTGGGAAGACATTCCCGATGACTGGAAATGCCCCGATTGCGGCTCGCTGAAGTCCGAATTCGACATGGAGGAAATCTGACCGTGTCTGGGTGGGACTACATCATCGTCGGCGCCGGTTCAGCCGGCTGCGTGCTGGCCGAGCGGCTGTCCGTCGATCCCACGGTCAGCGTGCTGGTGCTGGAAGGCGGGCCTGCGGACAGCAATCCCTTCATCCACATGCCGCGCGGTATTCCGAAGATCATGTTCGATCCCAAGTGGTCCTACGGCTTCATGACCGAGCCCGAGGCGGGCAACAACCAGACGCCCGAGCGCTGGGCGCGCGGCAAGACGCTGGGCGGATCGAGCTCGATCAACGGCATGGTCTACAACCGTGGCCAGCCAGCCGACTACGAGGCGATTGCCCGGCTCGCGGGAGAGGAATGGGGCTGGCAGCACATCGCCCGCGCCTACAAGGCGATCGAGAACCACGAGCTGGGCGCGGCAGAAACACGCGGCGATTCCGGCCCCCTGCGCATCACTCTCACCCCCCGCAGCGAATGGGGCGACCGGATGATCGCGGCGGGCGAGGAAATGGGCATCCCCCACAAGCTCGACGTAAACGAACCCGACAATGGCGAGGGCATCGGCTATGTCCCCGCCAACATCTGGAAGGGCCGCCGCCAGAGCGCGACTGTCGCCTTCCTCCGCCCGGCGATGAAGCGCCCCAACGTCACCGTGCTGACCGGGGTGCAGGCAGATAAAGTGGTGTTCAAGGGCACCCGCGCGACCGGCATTGCTGGCCGCCACGGCGGCGCGGACAAGACCTGGACCGCCAAGCGCGAGGTGATCCTCTGCGCCGGAGCGATCAATTCCCCCGCGATCCTGATGCGCTCCGGCATCGGCCCGGCCGATGTGCTGAAGCAGGCGGGCGTTCCGGTGCTGGTCGACAATCCCGAAGTCGGTGGCAACATGAAGGAACACCGTGTGCTGGTGATGCAGTACCGGATGAGCGATCATTCCTTCTCGGTAAACCGCGAATATTCAGGCGCGCGGCTCGTCGCCAATGTGCTGCGCTATTACCTGCTGCGCGACGGGCCGATGTCGACCTCCTCGCACACGGTCGGGGCCTGGGTGAAATCGAAGCCGGAGCTGGACCGGCCCGATATCCAGATGCTGATCGCGCCCTATACTTACGACATGACCGGCAAGGGCTATCTGGAGCAGGAGCCGGGAATGTTGGTGATCGGCTTCCTGCTGCGCCCGGAAAGCGCCGGGCGGATCGCGATCACCTCAGGCGATCCCGATGCGCCGCTGAAGATCGAACCGCTCTACCTGACCGAAGCTGCCGACCGCGAGCGCGCCGTCGGCCTGTTCCGCTCGGTCCGCAAGCTGATGGCCCAGCCCGCGCTTGACGGCATGGTGACGCGCGAACTCGCCCCCGGCGGCGATAACCAGAGCGACGAGCAGATCGTCGAATGGTTCAACAAGGCCGGTGGCTGCGGGCTCCACGCGGTCAGCACATGCCGGATGGGCACAGACGCGGCCTCGGTGGTCGATCCGCACCTTCGCGTGCGCGGGGTGGAGGGGCTGCGGGTGATGGACACCTCGGTCCCGCCGGTCATGCCGTCGGGCAACACCAACGCGCCGATGATGGCGATGGCCTGGCGCGCGGCGGAACTGATCCAGGGCGAACAGGCTGGCTGATCGAATGCCAAGGGGGGCAGGATGCAGGTACCCGAACAGCTGGACGGCATTACCCCCGCGTGGATGACCGAGGCGCTGGCGGCGAATTATCCCGGGCTGGTGGTCGATAGCGTCCGCGCGGTTGATGTGATCAAGGGCGCCTGCACCAAGGTGCGCCTGGCGCTGACCGCCAACCGCGCGGACTTCCCGCCGACGGTGCTGATGAAGGCCGGGTTCGAGCCGCACAGCCCGCAGATGCGGGGCATGCACGTCAACGAATACCACGCCTACCGCGACCTGCTGCCCAGCGTGGGGATCAATGCGCCGCTGTGCCATGCGGCAGTGATGGACGACGATGGAAGGGCGCTGGTGATCCTGGAGGACCTGTGCCTGCGCGACGTGCGGTTCCTCTCGCTCCAGCAGCCGATCGGGTTCGATCTTGCCAAGGTGTTCCTCGCCGGGCTGGCGAAGCTGCACGCGCGCTGGTGGGATTCGCCGGAACTGGACACCCGCTTTGCCTGGGCGCCGGACACCAGCGAGGAGCGGATGGCCTATTACTTCGGGCTGCTGCTGACGCCGGAACAATTCCAGTCGTATGCCACTTCGCCGCGCGGAGCCGCCATGCCGCGTATGCTGCTCGATCCGCCGCGCATCCGCGCTGCCCATGCCGTCATGCGCGAGGCCCACAAGGCGCAGGCGCGGGTGGTCAACCACGGCGACATGCACCTCGGCAATCTCTACGTCGATGCGGACGGAACGCCCGGCTTCCTCGATTCCCAGCCGCGGCTTGGCGCCTGGTCGATCGACGTCAGCTATTTCCTGATCGCGGGGCTCGACCTGGTCGACCGGCGGCGCTGGGAGGGAGCGCTGCTCCAGCATTACCTGACCTGCCTTGCCGCCGAGGGTGTGACGCCGCCGAGCTTCGATGAGGCATGGGCGGCCTATCGCCGCGACGTCGTCTGGGGCCTGCTGATCTGGATGCTCAACGGCTCCCACTTCCAGACAGAGGCCAACAACACTGCCGCCGCCACGCGCTTTGCCATGGCGATGATCGATCACGACACGTTTGGCGCATTGGGCGTCTGAAAGGAAGCGCGATGACCGCCCGCACCATCCTCGTCACCGGCAGCGCCCGCGGCATCGGCGAAGCCACGGTCCAGCGCCTGAAGGCCGAAGGGCACACGCCCATCGGGCTCGATCTCGACGATGCCGAGGTCAACGCCGACCTCTCCACCGAAGCGGGTCGCTCACAGGCGCTGCGCGGAGTGGAGGAACGCTGTGGCGGCAGGCTGGACGGCGTGATCGCCTGCGCAGGCCTCGCCTCGCCCAATGTCGAGGCGATGGTCGCGGTAAACTATTTCGGCACGGTCGCGCTGATCGAGGGGCTGTTGCCGCTACTCGCGAAAACCGAGCAGCCACGCGCCGTGGCGGTATCCTCCTCCTCGATCATCCTTGGCCATGACGAGGCGCTGGTCGAGGCCTGCCTCGGCGGGGACGAATCCGGAGCCAAGGCGCTGGCCGCGTCGGATTCGAGAAGCGTCTACGCCTCCACCAAGGTAGCGCTGAGCCGCTGGGTGCGCCGTACCTCGATCCGGCCGGAATGGGCCGGGCGCGGAGTGCTGCTGAATGCCGTGGCGCCGGGCACGGTGCTGACTCGCATCACCCGCCCGATCCTCGCCACCGAAGAAGGGCGCGCGATGCTGGCCGAAGCCACGCCCATCGCGGTTCCCGCCTATGCCGAGCCGGAAGAGGTTGCGCCCCTGCTGACCTTCCTGGCCAGTGCGGATTGCCGCTATATCGTCGGGCAGACGATCTTCATTGATGGCGGCAAGGACGCGATCCGGCGCGGCGATCGGTTGCCCTGATCGCCGCGCCGATTAGCGCTTAGCCGATTTCGGCGATGACCGCCCCGACCTCGTAAGTCTCGCCGATCTCGCCGATCAGCTTGATCCTGCCCGAGGCCGGGCTTTCGACCTCGTTGGTCGACTTGTCGCTTTCCAGCGAATAGATCGGCTGGCCTTCGGTCACTTCGGCGCCGTCCTCGACCAGCCATTCGACCAGTTCGCCCTCGTTCATCGAGAAGCCGATCTTGGGAATGGTCACTTCGATTGCCATGACTGCGCAGTCCTTATTTCGCGAGTTCGAGAATAGCCGCCAGAATGCGCGCAGCATCCGGGGCATAGGCGCTTTCCAGCGGGCGGGAGTAAGGCACCGCGCTGAAGGCGCCGCCAAGGCGCTTGACCGGCTTCTTGAGCTCGCCGAACAGTTCCTCGTTGATGACGGCGGCGATTTCCGCGCCGACGCCGTGTTCCTTGACCGCTTCGTGCGCGATCAGCACCCGCCCGGTCTTGCGGGCCGAGGCAAGGACGGCTTCCCGGTCCCACGGAGCGATCGTGCGCAGGTCGATCACTTCGACCGAGACGCCCTGCTCTGCCGCCTGGGCAGCCGCCGCGCGGGCTTCCACCGCGATGCGGGCGTAGGAGATCACGGTCACGTCGCTGCCTTCGCGCTGGACCGCCGCCTTGCCCAGCGGCACGCGGTGGCTGGCGTCCGGAAGCTCGAATGCCATCGGCGTGCGGTAGGTCGGCAGGTTCTCGATGAAGATTACCGGATCGGGATCGTCCACCGCGCTGCGCAGCAGGCCATAGGCGTCTTCGGGGGTCGACGCGGCAACCACCTTGATCCCGGCGGTGTGGGCGAACCACGCCTCCAGGTAATCGCAGTGCTGGCCGCCCGAACCGAAGCCGAGGCCCGTCATGGTGCGGATCACGATCGGCACGCTGGTCTGCCCGCCGGACATGAAGCGCAGCTTCGCGGCGTGGTTGACGATCATGTCCATCGCCACGGTCGTGAAGTTCATCAGCATGATCTCGGCAATCGGCTTGTAGCCCGCCAGACTCGCGCCGATGGCCGCACCCATGATCGCCTGTTCGGAGATCGGGGTAGAGCGCACCCGGTCATCGCCGAACGTGGTCGACAGGCCCTTTGTGATCTTGGCGATGCCGCCGCCTTCGGGATCGGCCAGGTCCTCACCCAGGGTGATGACCTTGGGATCGTCGGCGAAGATGTCGTGATAGGCCTTGGCAATCGCCTCGATGATCGTGACCTTGGGTTTGGCTGCCTTTTCCGCGCTCATGCCGCGATCTCCTTCTCGAACACGTCAAAGCGCAGGTCGTCCGGGTCGGGCCAGGGCGATTCCAGCGCGAATTGCACCGCATCGTCGATCTGCGCCTCGATATCGGCCTCGATTGCGGAGAGCTCTTCCTCGCTGGCGATGCGATCGGCGATCAGGCGGGCGCGCAGCGCGGGCACCGGATCGGCTTCCATCGCGGCAGCCTTCTGCTCCTTGGGGATGTAGCTGTCATCGTCGCCGAAGTTATGGCCGAAGAAGCGGAAGGTCATGCATTCCAGCAGGGTCGGCCCCTCACCCGAACGCGCGCGCGCGACCGCCTCGGCAAAGGCAGTGTACATGGCTTCGGGATCGTTCCCGTTCACCCGCACGCCCGGCATGCCATAGCCCGCCGCGCGACCGGCGATGTTCTGCCCGCCGGTCATCTTTTCGAACGTGGTGTGTTCAGCGAACAGGTTGTTCTGGCAAACGAAGATCGTCGGCAGTTTCCAGATCGAGGCCATGTTCATCGCCTCGTGCACCGCGCCGATGTTCGAGGCGCCGTCACCGAAGGTGCAGACCGAAACCCGGTCCGACTTGTCGAGCTGTGCCGCCCAGGCAAGGCCATTGGCGATCGGCGCGGATGAGCCGACGATGCCGGTGGTGACCATGATCCCCTTGGGCGGATAGGTCAGGTGCATCGGCCCGCCCTTGCCCTTGCAAGAGCCAGTGGTGCGCCCGGCCAGTTCGGCCCACAGCGGGCGCAACGGGAAGCCCTTGCCCAGCATGTCGTGGATGCCGCGGTAGATGGTGCAGATGGTATCGTCATCGCGCAGGACCTGGCCCATCACCGACGGAATGATCTCCTGCCCGCGATAGGAGTAATAGACCATCGCGATCGTGCCAGAGAGAATCACCTTGCGGGCGCGTTCATCGTTGGCCTTGAGCAAGGCCGCCCGCTTGTAGATTTCAAGCAATGTCGCGGAATCCGCGACGTACTGGTTGGTAGCCACCACGCACACTCCCTTCGCCAAAGGCGTTTATCAGTGCAATTGGTTATATGATTGCACTGAACCTGTCGAGAGTGTGAAAGCGAAAAATCAATCGATCAGGTCGACGATCGCATCCGATCCGATCTGGGCCATCCAGACCTTGCCGGCGGCGATCATGTGCGCTCGCCAGTGCGCTTCGGCGCCTGGGCCATCCTTGGCCTCGATGAGATCGACCAGCTTCGAATGCGACTTGAAGCCGAATCGCAGCTGCTTCTCGGAATACTCGGGATCGATCGGGCTGCGGCGCTGTGCCAGTTCCATATGGGCATTTGCCAAGCCGCGCAGGGCCTGGTTGATTACCATCAGGGTCTTGTTCCCGGCCATCTCGATCAGGACGCGATGGAATTCGGCCATCACCGGAGTGACGCCGAAACGGTCCTTGGTGAGCGACAGTTCCCGCTCGATGATTTCGCGCAGCAACGGCACCGCCTTTTCGCTGTTGCGCTCTGCCACCAGCCGGGCGGCCGGCGGTTCGAAGATCGATTGCATCTCGTAGACGTCGCCGATCGTTACCTTCTGGGCCTGGAGCGTGATGCCGACAGCGCGCTGGATCATCTCGAAATTGGGCGAACTGATCCGCGCCCCACCGCGCGCGCCGCGCGCAACGGTGACCAGGCCTTCGGATTCAAGGATACGCACCGCCTCACGGATGGTGGGGCGCGAAACCTCGAACTCGGCGATCAGGTGCGATTCGGCCGGCAGCGTGTCGCCATCGGTCAGTTCCCCGCGGATGATGGCGTTGCGGATCTGCTTGGCGACCAGTTCGGCGGTCTTGGGAACGCGAACGGCCTCCGCATTGCTGCGATTGCCCACGGGGATGGCGACGAATCCGTTAGACAAGTTTAATTCCTTGCTGTTTCCGGGTTCTTCTGCGCCTGTTTTGCGTATTTCGCAAGCGCCCTGCGGCATCGCGCTTGCCCCTTGCCAGAAGTCATATTACCTAGTTAGATGATAAGCGTGGCGACCGGCAAAACCGGCATTGCGGACCCCAGCACCATTCAGCATACTGAATGGACAGGACGAGAGGATTTCCGATGAACGAGCAGACCAGGATCGGGCAGGCGCAGGACGACGCAGGGTTCGTCGTTTCCGCGAAAAACTACATCTCGCCCGAATTCGCCCGGACCGAGGCCGAACGGATGTGGTACCGCGTCTGGCAGATGGCCTGCCGCGAGGAAGAGATTCCCAATGTCGGCGATTTCTACGCCTATGACATCGTCGACCAGTCGGTGATCGTCGTGCGGGTCAGCGCGGACGAGATCAAGGCCTATCAGAACGTCTGCCCGCATCGCGGCCGCACGATCACCGAAGGCTGCGGCCACACCGCGCGGCTGTTCTGCAAGTATCACGGCTGGTCGTGGAAGCTGGACGGCACGATCGCCAAGGTCGTTGACCGCCACGAATGGCCGCAGGACATGGTCAGCGACGAAGCGCTGAACCTGGTTCCGGTCAAGCTGGCGCGCTGGCAGGGCTGGGTCTACATCAACCTCGATCCCGACAGCGTCAGCCTTGAGGAACACCTCAGTCCGGCAAAGGACTTCCTCGATCCGTTCGACCTGGGCGGGCTGCGCTACCACTGGCGCA
Source organism: Novosphingobium sp. (assembly GCA_041912655.1). Classification (GTDB taxonomy): domain Bacteria; phylum Pseudomonadota; class Alphaproteobacteria; order Sphingomonadales; family Sphingomonadaceae; genus Novosphingobium. Next base: position 144,624 of record JAYRMP010000001.1, read on the forward strand.
AGTCGACGATTCTCAACTGCAACTGGAAGGTCGCGCTGGAAGCCTTCAACGAGGGCTATCACGTCCAGACCACCCACAGCCAGATGCTGCGCTATTTCGACGACTGGACCCAGGCCTATGCCCACGGTCGCCATGCGCACTTCGGCTACTGGGAATCGATGCCGATGGGCTCGCGCTCGCCCCGCCTGACCGGCGGCGAGCCGACTGCCGACATCCGCCCGGGGATCAAGGACTACATGGAAGACATGGCCGCGACGCTCAACGCCGGCTCCTCGGTCCAGACGGTTCATGCCGCCCGCCGCGTTGCCGATGAAGTGCCCGAGGGCACCCCGGCGATGGAGGTGCTGATGAAGTTCGGCCAGTTCATCTATGAACACGCGATGGCGCTCGGCCTCAAGTGGCCAGACATTACGCCAGAACAGATGCAGGCCGCCGGGATCGACTGGCACCTGTTCCCCAACCAGATCATGCTGATGGGGCCGACCGGCTCGCTCAACTACCGCGCCCGGCCTGTGGGCAACGATCCCGACAAGTGCATTTTCGACGTCTATTCGATGCAGCGCTACCCAGAAGGGCAGGAGCCGAAGAACGTCGAGGTGGAATGGAGCCAGGACCACGCCGACAAGGACTTCTGGGGCCTGATCCTCACCCAGGACTTCGCCAACGTCGCCGAAGTTCAGAAGGGGATGAAGAACCGCGCGTTCAAGGGCGCGATCCCCAATCCGCGGCAGGAAACGGCGGTGATCAACTTCCACCGCAGTCTCGAGGACTTCATTGAAAAGGGGTACGGCGCGTGAGCCAGTGGGATGAAAGCGCCGACTTCGTGATCGTCGGCAGCGGCGGCGGATCGATGATCGCGGCGATGGCCGTGGTCGATGCGGGCCGCAAACCGGTGATCCTGGAAAAGACCGACAAGATTGGCGGATCCACCGCCATGTCCGGCGGCGTGTTCTGGGTGCCGAACCACCCGCTTCAGGCGCGTGACGGGGTGCCGGACAGCGCGGAAAAGTCACGCACCTACCTTGACGCAGCAGTCGGCGATCTGGGCCCGGCCACTTCGCGTGCGCGCAAGTACATGTTCCTAAACCAGGGCCCGAAGATGGTCGAATACCTGGAAGCCAAGGGCATGCCCTTCATCCGCTGCGAAGGCTGGTCGGATTACCATGACGATCTGCCGGGCGGTCTTGCCGAAAGCCGCAGTCTCGCGGTCGAGCCGTTCAACGTGAAGGAACTCGGGCCCGAATGGGCAGCAAAGCTGCGCCGGGGCCTGTCCAGCGTGGCGGTGCGCGGGGTCGAAGGGCGGCGTTTGATGCTGATGAAGCGCACGCTCGACGGCAAGCTGGCTGCGCTGTCGGTCGGCCTCAGGATGATCAAGGGCAAGCTGCTGGGCCGCGAATACGTGGGCGCGGGCACGGCGATTCAGGGCCGGATGCTGCAGATGGCGCTGCGCCATAACGTCGACATCCGGATCAATTCCGGCGTCTCCGAAATCGTCGAGGAGAACGGCAAGGTGACCGGAGTCGTCACCGTCAAGGACGGCAATCCGTGGCGGATCAAGGCCAGGGACGGCGTCCTGATCAATGCCGGCGGCTTCTCGCACAATGCCGAGATGCGCAAGAAGTACGGACCGCAGCCCTCTTCCACCGACTGGACCAATGCCAACCCCGGCGACACCGGCGAGATGATCGAGGTGGCCAAGGCGCATGGCGCGGCAACCGACTTCCTCGACGGGGCGGTCTGGATCCTCACCTCCACCCCGCCTTCGGGCGAGCGCTATATGCACGTGCTCGACCTGCCCAAGCCGCACTGCATTCTCGTCGACCAGCAGGGCAAGCGCTATACCAACGAGGCGCAGAGCTACATGGCCAATGGTCAGGCGCTTTACGCCCACGGCCAGGTGCCGGTGTGGGCGATCATCGAGAGCCGCCACCGCGATCGCTATCCGTGGAGCTTCCACGCGGGGGCGACGCCGCAGGAATGGTACGACAGCGGCTACATGAAGAAGGCCGCGACGATCGAGGAGCTGGCCGCGCAGATCAATGTCCCCGAGGACAATCTCAAGGCCACGATCGAGCGGTGGAACGGCTTCGCGCGCAAGGGCGTGGACGAGGACTTCGGGCGCGGTTCCAAGGCCTATGACCTGGTCTTTGCCGATCCCACCCATGGCCCCAACCCGGGCCTTGGCGCGATCGAGCAAGCGCCGTTCTATGCCGTGGCGATCTATCCGGGCGACGTCGGCACCTTCGGCGGGATCATGACCGACGAATATGCCCGTGCCCTGCGTGAGGACGGCAGCGTGATCCCGGGGCTCTACGCGACCGGCAATTCGACCGCTTCGGTGATGGGCAAGACCTATCCCGGCGCGGGCGCGAGCATCTCGCCCTCGTTCATCTTCGGCTGGGTCGCTGCGCGCCACGCGGTCGGCCAAGCCCCGAACTGAGCGGGAGAAAGCCGGTGGAACCCAGTCTGGAGGCGATGGTCCGCGAGCTTTACGACAAGCAGAAGATCCGCGAGGTCGTGACGCGCTATTGCCGGGGAGTGGACCGGATGGACCGCGACCTGTTCCTCTCCGCCTATCACCCGGACGCGATCGACGATCACGGCTTCGTGGTGGCGGGGCCGGAGGAATTCTGGACCTGGGTCAACAATTACCACACCAAGGCCCAGTCGCGGCACCAGCACATCATCACCAACCATTCCTGCGATCTGGATGGCGATGTCGCGCACTGCGAAACCTACTGGATGTTCGCCGCGCTCGATCCCAGCGGCCAGAACCTGTCGATCGGCGGCGGGCGCTATATCGACCGGATGGTAAAGCGCGATGGCGAATGGCGCATCGCCGCGCGCAAATGCGTTCCCGACTGGGGCGGCCAGCCGGTCGATGCGCAGATCAGCCCCGAAGCCAGGGCCATGCTGGCCCAGAGCGGCACGGTGGCCCGCGATGCCAGCGACTGTTCCTACGAACGTCCACTGACCGTTCCGGCGGAGCGGGTCGGGATCAACGTCGACATTCTCGCCGGGCTTTAGGGGAAAGGGCGGTCCGCACCTGCGAACCGCCCTTCCGCCTTACTTGCCGGTAAAGCGGTTGCGGATGTCCCAGGTGAGGGCCCGGGTTGTGGCATCGTCGCACAGCCCTTCCCACGACCAGCCCTCGACCGCGAACTGGCTGCGCACGAACTCCGGCTCCTGCACCAGCGCTACGTGGCCGCCGTTGATGAACAGTTCACGCCCGTTGAGGTTCTCCGACTTGTCCGAGCACAGCCATGCGACCACCGCCGCGACGTTATGCGGCGCACCATAAGGCCCGCTGTTACCCAGCCAGTGGTTGGTCAGCGGCGGAATCTTCAGCACGTTCATCGCGTAGCCCAGGGTTTCCAGCACTTCCGGGATGTTCATCGTCGTCGGCCCGGAGATCGGCCGCACGACATTGGCCCGAACGCCGAATTCAGCCAGTTCACGTGCGACCGAGCGGGTCATGCCAACCACGCCTTCCTTAGCCGCGCTGTAGTTGGCCATGCCATAGTGCCCGAAGCCCGAAGGCGAACCGAGGTTGACGATCGCCCCGCCCTGCTTCTTCAGGTGCTCCGCGCCCGCGCGGATCGTCGCGAAATAGCCCTTGAGATTGACCGCCAGGACGATGTCGAAATCCTCCTCGCTCATCTCGGTGATCCGCTTGGGGCGGATGATCCCGGCGTTGTTGATCAGGAAGTCGAGCCGCCCGAACGAGTCCATCGCGCAATCGACCACGGCCTTGCCGCCGGCTATTCCGGACACACTGGAGGTTTCGGCCACGGCCTCGCCGCCCGCTGCCTTGATCTCGTCGACCACCTGCTGCGCATACTGCGCGTCGGCGCCGCCACCCTGCGGCCCCCCGCCCAGATCATTGACGACCACGCGCGCGCCCTCGCGCGCCATCAGCAGCGCGGTTTCCCGCCCGATCCCGCGCCCGGCGCCCGTGATGACCGCCACTCTTCCGTCAAACTGTCCCATGCTTCTCTCCCGGATCGCATGCGTTGCGATTCACCCAAAATGATATAAAGCGTTTATACGATTGTTGCCAGCCTTAACAGGCTGTGCCAAGTAGTCCGGAGCCCGCAAGAGGCGAAGGGTAAGGGAAAGAGAGCCTGAATGCTGAGCGAGTTTGACGATTACCCGTTCCACCAGATCGCGGACCATTTCGACAGCTGCGGCACCGGCGATCACCGCTTCTTCGACCGCTACTGGTGGGTCGCCTATGACCGGGAAAACCGTGCGCAGGTCAACACCGGCCTCGGCGTCTACAAGAACATGAACGTACTAGACGGCTTCGGCACGGTTCTGATTGGCGGAAAACAACACAATGTCCGCACCTCGCGCACCTGGCGGCCCAATGTCGGCCGGATCGGTGCGGGTCCGCTCGACTACATCATCAAGGAAGGGCTGCGCAGCTTTCGCCTGCTGATGGAACCCAACGAATTCGGCGTTGCCTTCGACCTCTCCTGGGAAGCGATCCTCCCCGCCTTCGACGAGCCGCACCACCGCCGCCAGGTGAGCGGCGTTCTGCACGAGGACTTTCGCCGCTACTACCAGTTCGGCAAGGTCAACGGCTGGGCCGAGGCGGGCGGCGAACGGATCGAGATCAGGGACTGGTTCGGCTTCCGCGACCGGTCGTTCGGCGTGCGCCCCGGCGTCGGCGGTCCGCCGCCCCCCACTCCCCCCGCTCCGCAAACCGGGGCCGGAGCAACCTCGGTCATCTCCGGCATGGCCTTCGCCTGCGAGGACGGCACCCACGGCAGCCTGCAGATCCAGGAGGACGATGCGGGCCGCGTCGTCTATTCGGGCGGCAAGCTGATCCGCCGTAACGGTGATGGATGGCGCGAGGTCACGATCGACCGCGCCGAGGTCGACATTCCGCTGCGCGAGGGCACCCTGCGCCCCACCGCGCTCAACTTCGATTTCACCGCCGGCGGAGAACGCTTCGAACTGCGCGGCACGCCGCTGTCGGACGGGTTCGTCTATCAGGGCTACGGCTACTTCAACGGTTACCGCGACCAGAAGGGACTTGGCGCGTGGCGCGGCGATGGGATCGTCGAGGGTGAAACCTATTACGTGTCCGATCAGGCCAATGTCCGCGACTTGTCCGGGCACGTGGCCTTCCCGAAGGTCCTGCCCCACGAATACCCGCTGGCAATCACGCTGAACGGCGTGCCCGGCATGGCGGATTCGATGGTCGGCTTCACCGGGCCCCACCCCCGCTACCGGCCGCAGGGATAAGTCGATGCCGCTTTACCAGCCACTCAACCAGCCGCAGATGACGGCCTATTTCACCCAGCTGTTCCCGGACCGCGCCGGGCTGCGGCTCGATCAGGTCAGGCGGTCCTACCCCGGAATGTCGCGCGAAACATGGTGGATCACGATCGCCTGGGACCAGGGTGCGGAGACGCATCGCGAGAAATTCGTGGTTCGGCTCGACCCGCCCGGCGGCTGTCTGTCCGACAGCCCGCTCAAGGATGAAAGCGAGGTCTACCGGCTGCTCCATGGAACGGCGGTTCCCGTCCCCCGGCTGGTGGTTCACGAGGGCCGCAGCGAATGGCTGCTGGAAGGCCGCGAATTCACGATCCGCGAATGGATCGAGGGCGAGATGGAGCCCGCCTGCCTGCGCGATGAAAGCGCGGCCGCAATCCCGGCCCGCATCGCCGTGGTCAAGGAGCAGATGGAAAAGCTCGCCGCGATCCATGCGCTGGATTGGCAGGCAATGGGCTTTGGCCGATTCCTGATCGCCCCCTCCGATCCCGCCAACTGCGCGCGCGAGGACGTGGTGCGGCACCTCGAGATGCTGGACCGCCACGCGCAGGAGCCGTTCCCGGCGCTGCGCGAGATCGGCCGTTGGCTGCTGGGCAACCCTCCCCCACCGCCCGCGCGGATTGTGCTGCGCAAGGAAAACAACGGGATCGGCGAGGAAATCTGGCAGGACGGGCGCATTGTCGGGATGTGCGACTGGGAAGGCGCGAGCTTGGGCGATCCCGCGCTCGACCTGGCCGTCGCGATGGGCACCACCGCGAAATACTGGGACGAGCAGTCCGCGCTGGACCATTACAACAGCGTCGCGCCCCATCCCGTCAGCATGGAGGCAGTGAATTGGTACCGCCGCTTCTGGGGCTTCAAGGGCGCCTGCGCGCTGCACTGCGGCCTCAGGAACTACAACAACGGCCGTGACCGGCGCGTCCAGTTGCTCACCCTGGGCTGCATCTACCCGGTGATCGTCCAGGCCAACCTCTCGGCCCTGGCCGGCTTCGTGAAAGGGTGATGCGATGAACCCCTCGACCCAGGACATCCTGCGCGGCTGCGTGGAGAACCTTGAGGAACTGGTCATGCCGGAAGTGACCAGCCCTCATGCGAAGAGCGCGCTGATGTGCGTGCGGATGCTGATCAATCACGCCATCGTGCGGATCGAGGCGGAGGGCGAGTGGCTTGCCGCCGACTGCCGCGAAAAGCGCGAACTGCTCTCCAAGCTGGCGAAAGCGGGTGAACTGCCTGCGCCGCTTGCCGCCGAAGTGGCAACGCTCGCCGGCGATCCCGAACCGGAGCATACGCCGCTTGCCGCGCTGACCAGCCGCGACGACGCCTGGAAGCGCCTGTTCGAGCGCGCGCTCGAAGGTGACCTTTCACCCGCCACCCGCGCCGCGCTGCGCGCCCAGCTTGCCGCCCAGATTGAACGCGAGAACCAGTGCTGCGCACCGGTGCTCGACGGCCCGATGTTCTGAATAAGGATAGACCGATGACCGATACTGCCAATGCCCTCGCCCCCTTCACCCTGACTGGCAAGGTCGCGCTGGTTACCGGCGCGGCGCAGGGGCTGGGCCGCTCGATCGCCGAACTGTTCCTCGATGTCGGCGCCTCGGTGGTGGTGGCGGATCTCAACGGCGATGCCGCGAAGGCAGCGGCGGAGGAACTGGCCGAGCGCGGGCCGACGCTGGGCGTCGCGATGGACGTGTCGGATGAAGCCGCCGTCCAGGCCGGTTTCGCTGCTGCGGCAGAGCGGTTCGGCGGGGTCGACGTGCTGGTCAACAACGCCGCCTATCGCGGCAAGGCGGGCACGATGGACATGTCGGTCGCCGAATGGGACATCATGCACGCGGTCTGCACCCGGGGCAGCTTCCTCTGCCTGCGCGAGGCCGTGAAGCAGATGCGCGGGCGCGGCGGTGGAGCGGTGGTCAACATCTCATCGATGAGCGCCCAGCACCCCACGATCTTCCCCAACATGCACTACGATTCGGCCAAGGCCGGGGTCGATGCGATCACCCGCCTCGCCGCGGTGGAATTCGCCAAGGACGGCATCCGGGTCAATTCGGTCCTGCCGGGCGGGATGGCCACGCCGGGGCCGGACAAGATGCGCGCGGCACAGGCCGCCGGCGGTGCGGTGATCGCTGGCCCGGCGCTGATTCCGGGCCGCAACCTGCTGGGCCGCGTCGCCCAGCCGATCGAGATGGCGCGCGCCGTTCTGTTCCTGGCCAGCGATGCCGCCAGCTACATCACCGGCGCGGAACTGCTGGTCGACGCCGGCTTCACCAAGGGCTGAGGCGATGACCGATCCGCTTGCCTCCAACCGTCCGCTGATCGGGGCCGATCGCCCTGCCTCTGCCAGCCTTGGCACTCGCGACCACGTCAATCCGGCCACCGGCAAGGTTCAGGCGAGCGTTCACGTCTGCGGCGCGCCGGAGATCGACGCCGCCGCGCGCGCCGCGATTACGGGCCAGCGGGCCTGGTTGGAACTCGGCCCGGAACAGCGCCGCGACTGCCTGCTGAAGCTTGCCGATCTGGTCGAGGCGGAGACCGCCAGCCTGCTGCACATGGCCGCGCTGGAATGCGGGACCCCGATTTCCAGCAATGGTTCGGCCCTCGCGCTATCGTGGATCCGCTATTACGCGGGCTGGGCTGACAAGGTGGAAGGCACGCTGAGCGAGCCCCTCGGCGTAAAGGGCCTCGCCTATTCGAAGCACGAACCGATCGGCGTGATCGGGGTGATCATCCCGTGGAATTCGCCGCTGGTGGCGATCACCATGACCGTGGTCCTGGCGCTGGCGGCGGGCAACGCGGTGATCCTCAAGCCGCCGACGCAGACGCCCTTCGTCGCCCTGCGGTTCGGCGAGCTGGCGTTGGAAGCGGGCATCCCGGCGGGCGCGCTCAGCGTGGTGCCAGCCGATGCCGAAGCGGGCGAGGCGCTGATCGCCCACCCGGCAGTGGGCAAGATCAGCTTCACCGGGGGCGATATTGTGGCGAAGGCCGTGATGCGCACGGCAGCCGAGCACCTCAAGCCCGTGGCGCTGGAACTGGGCGGCAAGTCGGCCAACCTGGTCTTCGCCGATGCCGACCTGGATGTCGCCGCGAGCATGGCCGCGACTTGCAGCCTGGTCCCGCTGGCGGGGCAAGGCTGCGTCCTGCCGACTCGCGCCTATGTCCACGCCTCGGTGTTCGACGAATTCGTCGAGCGGGTTCGAGCAACTGCCCAGCACTTCACGCTTGGCGACCCGCTGGACCGCGCAACCGTCATCGGACCGGTCATCAACGAGGCCGCCGCCCAGCGGATCATGGGCGTGATCGAACGGGCCAAGGCAGAAAGCGGCGGACAGCTGGTCACAGGGGGCAAGCGCGGCCAGGGCGACCTGGCGGCGGGCAGCTTCGTCGAGCCGACCGTCTTCGCCGGAGTCGCGCATGACAGCCACGTCGCGCGCGAGGAGGTGTTCGGTCCGGTCCTCTCCATCGTCCGGTTCGAGCAGGACGCCGATGCCGTGGCCATGGCCAACGATTCGCGCTTCGGCCTTGGCGCCTATCTCCACACCCGCGATCTCACCCGTGCACACACGGTTGCTGGCGAGCTTCAGGCGGGGGCGGTCGCAGTCAACGGCATGCTGCCGATGGCGCCCAACCAGCCGTTCGGCGGGGTCAAGCAGAGCGGCTTCGGGCGCGAGGGCGGGCGGCCCGGGCTGGAGGAATTCATGCAGATCAAGCAGGTCCTGCTGCACCTGCGCTGACACCTGCGCTGAGAAGGAACGGGAATGGACGACAGCGCGGACTATGTGATCGTCGGCGGCGGCAGCGCGGGCTGCGTGCTGGCAGCGCGGCTGAGCGAGGATTCCTCGGTCCGCGTCGTGCTGCTCGAAGCTGGCGGAGAGGGTAAGGACTTCCTGGTGAAGATGCCTGCGGGCACGGCCAAGCTGATGGGCCATCCCGGCTTCGACTGGTGCCTGCCGACCGAGCCGGACCCGTCGATCGGTGGCCGCTCCATGCAATGGGCCGCGGGCAAGGCGCTGGGCGGCAGTTCCGCGATCAATGGCCAGGTCTACATGCGCGGCGAGCGGTCGGACTATGACGCCTGGGAGCGGATGGGCTGCACCGGCTGGGGTTATGACAAGGTCTTCCCCTACTTCCTTAAGTCCGAGAAGTTCCATGGTCCGCCGTCGCAGACGCATGGCAGCCACGGGCAGCAGGACGTCTCCCCGATCCAGGATCAGCAGCCGATCGGTCAGCACGTGATCGACGCCTTCGTCCAGGCGGGCATCCCGCTCAACGAGGATTACTGCGACGGCAGCCAGAACGGCGTCTACCGGATCTACGCGACCCAGAAGGACGGGCAGCGCAGTTCCACGGCGCGCTCCTATCTCGAACCCGTCCGCCACCGCTCCAACCTCACCGTCCTGACCGGCGCCGAAGTGGACCGGATCATCGTCGAAGCTGGCCGCGCCAGCGGTGTCGAACTGCGCCTCAAGGGAGAGAAGCGCACGATCAAGGCCCGCCGCGAGGTGCTGGTCTGCGCCGGAACGCTGCACTCGCCCACTCTGCTGATGCGTTCCGGTATCGGCCCCGCCGCGCATCTTGCCGAGCATGGCATCGCGGTGCAGGCCGACCTGCCGGGCGTCGGCCAGAACCTGCGCGAGCATAATTCGGTCTCGCTTGCCAAGTTCGTCAGCATTCCGACGATGAGCGCGCAGCTGGGGCCGTTCCACCTCGTCCGGCACATGCTGAACTACCTCCTGTTCAAGCGCGGGATGCTGACCACCCCGGCGGTGCAGGTGATGGCCGCCTTCCGCACCGAACCTGACCTGCCCGATCCCGACATCATTCTCTCGATGCTGCCGGTGGCGGTGAATTTCAACCCGGCCACCGGCAAAGCGGAGGTCGAGCAGCGCCCCTCGTTCTCGTTCGGGTTCCACGTCGCCCGGCCCCAGAGCCGGGGAGAAATCCGCCTGCGCAGCGCCGATCCCGCTGATCGTCCGGTGATCGACCACCGCCTGCAAGGCGCGCAAAGCGATGTCGACAAGCTGGTCAAGGGCCTCAAGATGGTCGAGCGGGTCTGCCAGTCGCCGGCCCTTGCCAGCATCATCACCGGCACCCTGCGGCCCGATCCGATGCCGACAAACGACGCGGAATGGGAAGCCTATGTGCGCACCTTCGGGGGCATCGGCTATCACTCGGTCGGCACCTGTCGGATGGGACCGGATGGCGATCCCCTCGCCGTGCTCGATCCGCAGCTGCGCGTGCGCGGCATCGCCGGCCTCAGAGTGGTGGATGCCTCGATCATGCCGGAGCCGGCTTCAGCCAATACCAACGCTCCCACCATCATGATCGCCGAACGCGCGGCGGACCTCATCAGGAACAGCCAATGAGCCTTGAACGACTATACGCAGTGCCCGGCCAGAAGGCGCTGGTCATCGGCGCCACCCCGATCGGCGAGGCAACGGCCGCGCTGCTGCGCGAGGCCGGAGCGGAGGCCGATGTGATGGACGTCGCCGCCGAAGAAACGGCGATGGCGGATGCCTTCGCCGGGTTCCTCGCCCGGCATGGACGGATCGACGTGCTGGTCTATGCCACCACCCGGATCGGTACCTATGCCCTGCCCACCATGACACTGGCCCAGTGGGACGCGGTCCACGATGCCAACCTGCGCGGGGCCTTCCTGGCCCTGCGCGAGGCGATCCCGGCGATGCAGCGGCAGGGGAGCGGCGCCATCGTCGCGGTTTCGACGATGGGATCGGTCCACCCGGTGCTCAGGGGCAACGGGGCCTACGGCGCGTCCAAGGCGGGCCTAAACGGGCTGGTCCGCGCTGCCGCGCTCGATCACGCGGGCGATCAGATCCGGATCAACGCGGTGCTGCCCGGCGCCGTGCCGGTCGGCGATCCTCCGGCGGACATGCAGCGCCTCGGCGGGCCCGCGACCGAACCGGGCCGGCTGATGCTGGGCATGGGCAGCGCCGAGGATGTCGCGGCGGCGATCCTCTACCTCGTTTCACCGGCCGGGCGCTTCATCACCGGGCAGGCGCTGGCGATCGATGGAGGCTTCCTGATTTCCTGACGAAGTGCTTGCTTTTGTCAGACCTGATACATATAAATCAGCTATACATTTAATTCAGCAGACTCGTAAGGAAGCGGGCAGCATGGCCAATCTCAAGACGATCGTCCGCCAGGTCATGGCGATTGATCCCAATGCACCCGCCCTTGAGTACAAGAAGCAGTGGCACACCTGGGGCGAGCTTTCCGGGATTGTTGACGCGGTGGAGGCGATCCTTGCCGCCAACGGCATCGGCGCCGGGACCCGGATCGGTGGAATCCTGCGCAACACCCCCCAGATTGCCGCCGCGATCATCGCGATCATCACCTCCGACCGCTGCGTCGTCACGCTCAACCCGGCATTGCCCGATGACAAGCTGGTCAACGACATTGTCACGCTCAAGACCCCGGTGGTGATTGCCGAAAGCCAGGACTGGCAGCGTGAGAGCGTCTTCGAGGCCGTCAGGGCCAGTGGTGCGCTGGGCATCGAGATTACCGGCGACCCCGCCAACCCGGCCCGCGTCATCCTGGACATGAGCGGCAACGATTTCCGCCGCGACGCCGAGGGGATCGGCATCGAGATGCTGACCAGCGGCACCACCGGCACGCCCAAGCGGGTTCCGCTGAAGGCCAGGAACTTCGCCCGCATGGTGCTGGAAGCGGCCGTGTTCGAAAACCGCGATGTCGAAGCCCCGCCCCGCCTGTCGAGCGCGGTGACGATCTCCAACACCCCGTTTTCGCACATCGGCGGAATCTTCGGCCTGTTCGTGACCCTGTCGGCGGGCCGCAAGGCCTGCATGCTCGACCGCTTCCGGGTGGAGGAGTTCGTCGATGCGGTGCAGCGCCACAAGCCCAAGGTGGCCGGCGCGCCGCCCTCTGCGCTGCGCATGATCCTCGACGCGAAGGTGCCGAAAGAGGCGCTTTCCAGTCTGGTCGCCTTCCGGACCTCGACCGCGCCGCTCGATCCCGAGCTTGCCGACCAGTTCTATGAACACTTCGGCATTCCGGTTTTGCAGAACTATGGCGCGACCGAGTTCGCGGGCGGTGTCGCCGGCTGGACGCTGGGCGATTTCCGAAAGTCGGGCAAGGACCGGCGCGGCAGCGTCGGCAAGATGAACCCCGGCATCGAGGGCCGCATCGTCGACCCCGAAACGGGCGAGCCGCTGCCCTATGGCGAAAAGGGCTTGCTGGAACTGCGCGCCAGCCACCTCGGCGACGGTAAGTCGTGGGTGCGCACCACCGACCTCGCGCGGATGGACGAGGAACAGTTCCTGTGGATCCTCGGCCGCGCCGACAACGCGATCATTCGCGGCGGCTTCAAGATCATTCCGGACGATGTGGTCAAGGCGATCGAATCGCACCCCGCCGTGCTGGAAGCCTGCGTGGTCGGACTTCCCGACCCGCGCCTTGGCCAGGTTCCGGCCGCCGGTTACCGGGTCAAGTCCGGCCAGTCGGTCAGCGAGGACGAGCTGCGCACCTTCCTGCGCGAACGGCTGACCGCCTACCAGGTTCCGACCAAGCTGCTTGAACTGGACGAATTCCCGCGCACCCCGTCGATGAAGCCCAGCCAGCCGGAACTGAAGAAGCTGCTCGAAGCGGCTTGATCGGCAGCGCGGAGCGTAGCATCGCATTTGCGTGGACTACGCCCCCCTGCCCTTCGCCCCGCACGGCTGCACGTTCGAACGCCGAGCCGATGGATCGCTGCTGATCACCCCCGGCTACACCCTGCCGGACCTGTGGCCATCGATACCGCACCTGTTCATCGACCGGGCCACGCGCTTTCCCGATCGCCCGCTGGTAGCTCGGCGCGAACTGCTGGCAGACGGGACGCGCGGCGAATGGCAGCGGCTGACCTTCGGCGAAGCTCTGGTGAAAAGCCGCGCCCTGGCCCAGGCGCTGATCGACCGGGGGATCGGTCCGGATGCCTCGGTGATGGTCCTGTCGGGCGGAGCGCCGGAGCACCTGCTGGTCAATCTCGCCGCACAGATGGCGCGCGCGCCCTATACGCCGGTCTCGGTCAACCATTCGCTGGCCGGCGGTGACTTTGCGCGGCTGCGCCACTGTGCCTCGATCTGCCAGCCGCGGCTGGTCTATGCCGACGACTGGCGGATCTATCTCCCCGCCATGCGCGCGCTGCGCCAAGACTATGACCTGATCCTCGTCACCGACGAAGCCGCTCCCGATGGCGAAACGCTGGCATTGACCGACCTGCTGGCCACCGTGCCAACGCCTGCCGTCGAAGCTTCGATCGCGGCGATCACGCCGGACACCCATGCCAAGACGATCTTCACCTCCGGCTCCACCGGCAAGCCCAAGGGGGTGATCCAGACCCAGCGCATCCTGACCGGGATCGTCGCCCAGCACGAGGCGATGTACGACGCGCATGATGGAGAGAACGAGGCCAAGGCCTATCTCTCGTGGGTGCCGTGGAGTCACGTGGGGGGCAACAACACCCTGCCGGCGGACATCTACAACGAAGCCGCCTGCTTCTACATCGACGATGGCCGCCCGCTGCCCGGGCAATTTGCGGAAACGATCCGCAACCTGCGCGAGATCCATCTCCACGAGTACAATTCCACCCCGATCTTCTTCTCCGAACTGGTCACCGCGATGGAAGCCGACGCTTCGCTGCGCGACCATTTCTTCGCCAAGCTGCGCTTCCTGTCCTACGCCTCGGCGGGCCTTTCGGAGGACCTGTTCCGCCGCCTGCAAGACCTCGCCGTTGCGGCAACTGGCAGGCGCATTCCAATTATCACCAAGTACGGCACCACCGAAACGCAGGGCGCGACGATTGCCTCGTGGCCGCTTGAGCGGACCGGTCCGATCGGTCTGCCGTTCGCGGGCAACGTGCTCAAGCTCGCTCCGGTCGGCGACAAGTTCGAGATCAGGATGAAGGGCCTGACGGTCACCCCCGGCTACCTCGGCAATCCGGAGGCAACCGCCGCCGCCTTCGATGAAGAAGGGTTCTATTGCACCGGCGATGCCGCGCGACTGGTCGATCCGGAGAGACCCGAACTCGGCCTCGAATTCGATGGCCGGGTGACGGAGAACTTCAAGCTGTTGTCAGGCACCTGGGTCCATGTCGGCGCTCTGCGCATGGCGCTGCTCGATGCGCTCGACCCGCTGCTGCAGGACGCGGTGATCGCGGGCGAAGGAAGGATGGACGTGCGCGCACTCGCCTGGATGCGACTGTCGGACGCACGGCGGATCGCGGGCAGTGACGGCGATGCGGCAGAACTTTCCGCGCATCCGGCAATCGTCGCCCATGTTGCCCAGCGGCTAGCGCGCTACAACGCCTCCGCCGGTGGCCAGTCGCGCCGCGTTGCCGCCCTGCGGCTGCTGATCGCCCCGCCGCGCGGCGACGAGATCGCCGACAAGGGCTACATCAACCAGCGCGAGGTGCAGCGTACCCGCGCGGACGAGGTGGCGGCGCTTTACCGCGGCGAGGCGATCCTCCCCGCCGCGGACTAGGCTGCGCTCAGTCCCAGCGCAGGTAAAGCTCGTCGAAGCCCGGCACCGAGCCGCAATGCTCGACATTGCGCTTGTCCGGATCAAGCCGGAAGGTCGGCATCCGCCCGACGAACTCCTGCAGGAACACCTCGATCTCGGCGCGGGCGAGCGGCGCGCCGATGCACTTGTGCGGGCCGTTGCCGAAAGTGTTGTGATCCTGCGGCGTGGTTCCCCGGTCGAAATCGACTGTGAAGGGATCGGGATAACGCCGCTCGTCGATCCCCGACAGGTTGTTGGGGACCATGATCATCTCGTCCTTCTTGAACAGGACGCCCTTGTATTCGAAGTCGCGGGTCAGAATCCGCCCGGTGTTCGACAGGCCGAAGCGGCGCAGGAATTCCTCCGTTGCGCGCGGGATGATTGCCGGCTCGTCGCGCAGTCGCTGCTGCTGCTCCGGGTGCTGGGCGAGGTAGTGGACGATGTAGGACAGCGAGGATGCCACCGTATCCAGCCCGCCAACGAACAGCAAGGTCGCCATCGACAGCGTTTCTTCGTCGCTTTCGAACCGGGGATTGGCCCGCCAGCCTGCCACGCGGGTCAGCAGGTCTTCGCCCTCGCCGCCCTCGCGCTCGTCCAGCACGGCCTTCAGGTATTCGCGCACCCGGATCTGGGCATTGCGGCGCTCTTCCGGATCATAGGCCGACATGATCGCCAGGCCCCATTCGACGAACTGCTCGCGCCGATCCAGCGGCAAATCGACGATCCGCAGGAACATCGTCACCGGCATGATCCGAGCGAACTGGCTGAGGAATTCGCAGCGCCCGGCCGGCTTCAGCCCTTCCGTCAGCTCGATGGTCAGCGCCCGCGCTTCGTCGCGCATCTTCGCCACCTTGCTGGGGGTGAAGCCGGGATTCAGCACCGCGCGGTACCGCGCATGCTTGGGCGGATCGATCGCCAGCGGCACCGGCTTGAACGGCATCAGCACACGCGGGATCATGAATTCCTCGTGGCTGAAGATCTCGTAGTTTTCCTGGACGAACTTCACGTCTTCAGCCCGCGTCACCATCCAGTGTCCGCCGTGGCGCGGCGACCAGATGATGTCCGGCCCATCGTGCAGCCGCTTGGCCGCACGATAGACACCCAGATCCCCCATCCCGGCAAGGTTCACGTAGTCGTGATCGACCACCAGTTCCTCGGGCACGTGATCGGGGCGCGGGGTCAGCGGCGGAGGGGCGGCAAGCATGTCAGTCTCCCGGTGGACTTGGTCGTTTATATCATCTAACTGTTTATCGAGAGGCTGCGCGCCGTGCAACGGTCGAATGCAGCCGAGTGCGAGGATAGCCTGTGAACATGATTCCCGTGCCTGATTTCCGTCCCACAATACCCGGCCTGATCGCCGAGTTCACGCGGTGCCATGGCGATGCCGAGGCGCTGGTGCGCGAGGGACGGCGCGTGACCTTTCGCGAGATCAACGAGCAATCCGCGCTGGTCGCCCGCAGTCTGCTGGCGCAGGGAGTAACCAAGGGTTCGCGCATCGCGATCCTTGCTCCGCCCTGCCCGGAATTCGTCGTGGCAGCACTGGCCGCCGGGCGGATCGGGGCCATCGCCGGGCCGCTCAGCACGCTCTATCAGGTGCCCGAGCTGGCCTGGGTCCTGGCCAATGCCGAATTCGACCACCTGATCGTCGCCGACAGCTTCCTGCGCCACGATTACCTTGCGCGGCTGGAAGAGGCGCTGCCCGGGCTAGCCAAGTGTATCGGTGGACCGCTGCATCTGGAATCCGCGCCGCGCCTGCGCGCGGTCCACGTCATCGGCGAAGGCAGCCGCCCCTGGTCGCAGCCCTTCGCGCAATTGCTGGAAGGCAGCGAGGCGGTCGGCCCGGCCATGCTGGAGCGGCTCGAAGCTCTCGTCACCCCCGCCGATCCGTTCTGCATCATCCACACCTCGGGAAGCACTGCCAATCCCAAGGGCGTGATCCACGGCCACGGGCCGCTGGTGCGCCATGCCTGGCAAATGGGCACCACCGCCAATCCGTTCGGCCCGGGCGACCGGGTCATCACCACGCGGGCGATGTTCTGGGTGGCCGGTTTCGTCGCCACCCTGTTCTACGCGCTGAACACCGGCGCCTGCCTGATTACCACCAACGACGGTTCGCCCGGCAATGTCGTCCGGCTGGTCGAGGAGGAAGGCGGCAATGCGCTCGCCGGGGATTCCGGCTGGTTCGACGTGCTGCGCGATTCGGCGGAATTCAAGGCTGCGGGGCTGGATGCGGTGCGGCTCAACATGGACACGGCCGGAATCGCACGGGCGGGACGCTTCCTGGGCGAGCAGGTAGCGCAGCGTTATGGCGCGCCGGTCCACTATCCCAATGCCCGCTTCGCCCGGACCTTCGGCATGACCGAGACGCTGGGCGGACACACCTCGGCCCGCTACGACGAACTGCTGCCCGAGGACCGGCCCAGCTGGCAGGGCCGCGCCATGCCCGGGGTCGAGCTGAAGGTCGTCGATCCCGATACCCGCCAGCCCCTTCCCGCCGGCGAGGTCGGCGAACTGCTGGTGCGCGGCTATTGCCTGATGCTGGGCCTCAATGGAATGGAGCGCCACGACACTTTCGATGCCGAGGGCTTCTACGCCACCGGCGACCTCTGCCGGCTTGATGCCCAAGGCTACCTCAAGTTCGAGGCACGGCTGGGCGAGATGCTCAAGATCCATGGCGCCAATGTCGCACCGCTGGAGGTGGAACTGGCGATGACCGGGCTGCTGGGAATCGAAAAGGCTGGGGTAACCGCGGTGGAGCGGGACGGAGAAGCAACCCTGGTCGCCGCCGTGCTGATGGCCCCGGGCCGAGAACTGGACGAAGCGGCGGTGATTGCCGATCTGAAAACCCGGCTGTCCTCGTTCAAGGTTCCGAAGCGGATCGTCGCGCTGACCGAAGCGACCTTGCCGATGACCGGATCGGGCAAGGTGAAGAAGCGGGAACTGATGGAATTGCTATCTAACCTGGTATGATATGTCAGGTAGGATAATCATATAACGAATTGACTTGATTCACCTCCGCAACGGCGGCATGGATTCGTCCATCAAAGCGACTGGAAGAAAGAGGACAGCATGGCTGACGCGCCCAAGAAGGACCTGCCCGCCAATTACGGCATCCTGACCGACGAAGGGATCGAGAAGCTGAAGCAGCGGATCGGCATCCAGGTCAACAAGCCCACCCCACCGCACAATTACGAAGTGACCTGGGACGGCACCCGCCACTTCGCCTTCGGCTATGGCGATGACAATCCGCTGTGGTGCGACAAGCACTATGGCGAGGGCACGCGCTGGGGCGGCCTGATCGCGCCGCCTAACTTCCTCTACACCATGGGGGAAAGCGACGCTCCGCCGATCACGCCGGAAGTGAAGGCGCTGATGAAGGGCGATCCGCTGGCGGGCCTGGGTTCCTACCAGGCGCAAATGGAATTCGAATGGTGGCGCCCGCTGCGCCTGGGCGACCAGCTCAAGCAGCGTTTCGCCCTGATCGGCGTGCAGGTGAACGAGAAGAGCGGCTTTGCCGGCCGCACCGTCTCCGAAATCAACGGCTACATCTATCGCAACCAGAACGACGAGCTGCACGCCATCCAGCGCGGCACCTGGATCCGCGCGGAACGTCACGCCTCGAAGGAGAAGAAGAAGGAATACGACCTTCCCACTCCCTATTCCAAGGAATACCTGGCCGAAATCGACGCCTGCTACGCCGCCGAAAAGCTGCGCGGCGCGGAAACCCGTTACTGGGAAGACGTGGTCGAGGGCGAGGATATGCAGACCATCGTGCGCGGCCCGCTGCGCACGTCGGACCTCGTTGTCTGGCACGTCGGCTGGGGCATGCAGCTGACCCCGCCGGGCGCCTTCCGCCAGTCCTACAAGATCCGCGCCAAGGTGCCGGGCCTGTTCACGCCGAACGAGCTCAACATCCCCGATACCGTGCAGCGCCTGCACTGGGAAAAGGCCTGGGCGAACGAACTGGGGATCCCCATTCCCTACGATTACGGCGGCCTGCGCGAGACCTTCCTGACCAACACCATCACCAACTGGATGGGCGACGATGGCTGGCTGTGGAAACTGTCCTGCCAGCACCGCAAGTTCGTCTACACCGGCGACACCTACTGGATCAAAGGCAAGGTCCGCAAGAAGGTGCAGGAAGAAGGCCGCAACGAGGTCCACCTCGACGTGTGGGTGGAAAACCAGCACGGCACGGTCGTCACTCCCGGCAATGCCGTGGTCCTGCTGCCGACCCGCGCCAAGCCGTTCGAACTGCCCAGGCCCGCCGCCGAAGACATCGACGCGATGTACGCGCACGAAGTTGAACGGCTGCGCCAGTAACCGGCGCCAACGCGCTTGACGGACACTGCGCCGCCGTTCCTTTTGCAGGAACGGCGGCGCTGCCATGAATGGATACCCCGATGGACTACCAGTACATTCGCTATGAAACGCGCGGGCCAGTCGCGATTGTCACCTATGACCGGCAGGAGCGCCGCAACGCCTGGAGCCCCGAGCTCTACCGCGAGGCGGAACACGCGATCGAACGCGCCAATGCCGACGAGGGCGTGGGCGCGATCGTCCTGACCCACGAAGGCGCGATCTTCTGCGCCGGAACCGATTTCAAGGGCGAACCGGAAATCGACCCGGCGACGGGCAGGAAGCTCAACATCGCGCAGATCTGCATGATGCAGGACAAGAGTTGGATCCATCTGCTCGAACGTTCCAAACCAGTGGTCGCCGCAGTCCACGGCACAGCGATGGGCCTGGGGATTACCCAGCTGCTTCCCGTCGACATCCGCATCGGCGGGGAAAGCTCGATCTGGAGCTTTCCGTTCATCGCGCTGGGCTACATGCCGGAACTGGGCTGCACGGCGCTGCTGCCGCGCCTCGTCGGCTACGGCCGCGCGCTCGACCTGGTACTGACTTCGCAGAAGCTGACCGCGCAGGAAGCGAAGGAGATCGGCCTGATCACCCGCGTGGTTCCGGACGGCACAGTGCTGGAGGAAGCCCTGGCCGTGGCTGAAAAGCTGGCCGCCGCCCCGCGCCTGCAAATGCGGCTGACCCGCAAGCTGTTCCGTGAAAACGCGCTGGAGGCCGACGTGAACACCTACCTCCAGAACGAAACCGACGCCTTTATCGAAATGCTCCGCGCCGCCAAGAAGGCGCGCGAAGCTGCGGCAGCGGCAAAGGCCTGATCACTTCAGGGTGACCGTCACCTTCAGGTCCGATCCCGTGTAACGGCCGGGGACGCGATAGTCCTCGGCCACCGGGGTGCCGGTATCCTCGCCAACGTCGAAGGTCTCGGAGAGCGGAAACAGCAGCCGCATGGTGGACAGAACGCGGACTTCGCGCGGCGCGGAGCCATCGACCGACAGCCGCGCCGTGCCGCCCTTGCCCAGCCCGCCGCCGTCATAGGCGAAGTCCAGCCTGACCGTGTGCCTGCCCGGCGACAACGGCGCGCCCCAATCGAGCGCAGTCCGCTCCAGTCCCAGCTTGTTATAGACGAAGCGCGGCGCTCCACCCTTGAGGTAGAGGGCATAGCCACCGAAGCGCCCGCCCTGGGTGACCAGCACGCCCTCGCCCCCACCTGACGGAACCGTGACCTCGGCTTCGAGCGAGAAGGAACGGTTGCGCACATCCGGTGCCACTGGAGCAGGGATACGCCTGGTTCCTGCCGGATAGACGAACAGGCTGCGTCCGGCATTGGGATCGGGCGCAGGCAGCCCAACGGGCGAACGCGCGATCGGCAGGGCCTTGTTCGCAGCCGCCTCGCGCTGGAACAGCCGCTGCATAGCCTTGAGTCGGTCCGGATGCCGAGCGGCAAGATCCTGCGCCTGGCTGAAATCAGCCTTCAGGTCATACAGTTCCCAGGTCATCTGATCGAACGGTACGTTGTTCAGCCGGGTGAACTTCCACGGCATGTTGACCGGCTTCGTGTTCGCCAGCCAGCCATCCGAATAGATCGCCGCATCCGCCGACAGCTCGTAGAACTGGGTCCGCCGCTTCGACGGAGAGTCATCCGGTGCCGACAACGTGTAGAGCATCGATACCCCGTCGAACGGCATCTGCCGCACGCCGCCCACGCTGCGCGGCGGTTTGATCCCTGCCGCTTCCAGCACGGTGGGGGCAATGTCGATCACGTGGTGATACTGGGCGCGCACTTCCCCCCGGGCCTGCGGGGCGCGGGCGGGCCAGGACATGACCATCGCGTTGCGCGTCGCGCCAAGGTGCGATGCAACGCGCTTGAAATAGGGGAACGGCGTGGACATCGCGTGCGCCCAGCCCGCCGGGAAGTGCCCATAGGCCATCGGCCCGCCCAGCCGGTCGATGTTCGCCAGCGCCACCGGATAATCCTGGTCATTCTCCTCGTTGAGGCCCGCAGTCTCGTTGAACAGACCGTTGTCGCCGCCTTCGGCGCTCGATCCGTTGTCACCCTGGACGAAGATCACCAGCGTGTTGTCCAGCTCCCCGCTGCGCTCGATTTCGTCCAGCACCGCGCCGATCCGGTCGTCGGCATAGGCAATTGCCCCAGCATAGACTTCCATCATCCGCGCATAGAGCCGCTGCTTTTCGGGCGGCAGGCTATCCCATGCGGGCACCTCGGCGGGACGGGGCGTGAGCCGGGCATCGGCCGGCACCGTGCCTGCCGTCTTCTGGCGCGCCAGTGTGTCCTCGCGCAGGCGGTCCCAGCCCTGGTCGAACCGGCCCCGGAACCGGTCGATCCAGGCACGCGGCGCCTGGTGCGGCGCGTGGGCGGTACCGGGGGCGTAATAGAGGAACCACGGCCGCCCGGGCTCGACTGCCTGCTGGTTCCGCAGCCATCCCACCGCGCGCTCCGCCAGATCCTTGTCGAGGATGTAATCCGGATCTTCTGTCGGCGGCTCGACCGGCTCTGTCCCCAGGTACAGCTGCGGCGCGAACTGGTCTGTATCTCCATCGAGGAAGCCGTAGAAGTATTCAAAGCCCAGGCCCGTCGGCCAGCGGTCGAACGGTCCGTTCGGCCCGGTTTCCCACTTGGGGGTGATATGCGCCTTGCCGAGCATCGCGGTGTTGTAGCCGTTGTCCCTCAGCATCCGCGCCAGCGTTGCCGCGCTTTGCGGAATGATCGAGGTATGGCCGGGGTGCGAGCTGACCGAATTGGTCACTCCGCCCATGCCGACGCGGGTGGGGTTGCGCCCGGTCAGCAGCGCGGCGCGCGTGGCCGAGCAGATGGCAGAGGTGTGAAAGGCATTGTAGCGCAGCCCGCGCGCCGCGAGCCGGTCAAGCGTCGGGGTCGGGATCGGGCCGCCGAACGTGGACGAGGCCGCGAAGCCGATATCGTCGGTCAGGATCACCAGCACATTGGGGGCATTGGCGGCAGGCTTCGGATTCTGCGGCCATTGCGGCAGCGGAGCCGGCTGCGCGCCAAGCGGTCCGGCAGCGGCAAGGACGCTGGCGGCGAGCAGCGCGGTCACAAGTTTGCGCTTCGACATCGGCATGATCTCCCTTGAACGCGAGCGGGCCGGGAAGCCGCTGCTTCCCGGCCCGCCGCTTGGTCAGGTCACTTGTGGCCCGCGCTTACTGCGCGTCGCTGCCGAAGCGGTACTTCAGGCTGAAGCCCCACATCCGCGGCGGGGCATAGATGTTGCCCAGCACACCGACCGAGGAATTCTGCATCAGGTTGTTGGTGCCGATGCGGTAGAGCTTGTTGGTCACGTTGGTGACGAAGAAGCCGAGGTCCACCGGCTGGCCGCCGACGTTCTTCCAGTCGACATTGAGGTCAAGCGTGGTCTTGGCCGGCTCGATCGACTGCGGGTTGAGCATCGAGGTGTCGGTCAGCGCCAGGCTGGACTGGTGGAACAGGCGACCGCCGAACGTGATCTTGCCCAGGCTTTCATCCAGCGGCAACGTATAGGCAAGCGTCAGCGCATACTGCCAATCGGGCACCGAGTTGAACCGGTTGCTCGAGCAGAAGCCCACCGTTGTTTTCTGGGTGGGATCGCAGGGGTTGCCCACTGCCACCGGGGTCTGGGCATCGAACTTCGCGCTGGTGTAGGCAAAGTTTCCGCCGATGTTCAGCCCTTCGACGGGAATGAAGGTTATTTCGCCTTCGATGCCCTTGATCCGAGCGTTGTTGACGTTCCGGACCGAAGAGACCGGTACCGGCCCGGGCAACACCACGTTCTTCTGGATGCCCTTGTAGCGATCGGTGAACAGAGCCAGGTTGGTGCGCAGGAACGCAGCCCCGCCCAGGTCGAAGTCGGCCTTCACGCCGGCCTCGATCGAAACGTCGGTTTCCGGCTGATAGGCCGGATCGATCCCCGGAGGGGCCGTGCCGTTGACGCCGCCGGGACGATAGCCCTTGCTGACCTTGGCATAGAACAGCTGTCCGGCGTTCGTCTGGTAGCTGACACCCGCGCTCCAGGTGGTGGCGTCGAACTTGCCATCACGGACGATGCAAGAGGTTCCCGATGCGCCGTGCAGCGACGATCCCACGCCATAGGTCACGCATTTGCCGTGCGGGATCGGTGCGAAAGTCGCGGCCACCACAGCATCCGCCACAGCCGAAGACAGGCTTCCGCCGAACGGCCCCATCAGGAAGTTCTTGAGCGCCGCCTCGCCGCCGGGAAGCGGGCTGAGATAGGTGTTCTGTTCCGAATGCACGGTATCGCGCGTATAGCGCAGGCCGCCATTAATCTTGAGCTGGTCGGTTAGCGCATATTCGAAGCTGCCATAGACTGCGCGCGACTTGGTGGTGATGTCGTTGACGCCGACGCGCTGGAGAATGGCAACGTTGATCGTCGCGTTTTCGGAGGGACCACCGGGCGACTGCTCGTCCATGTAGCCGCCGATCGCCCAGTTGAGTTTGCCATCGAACGCCTTGCCCGACAGACGCAGTTCGTTGCTGATCTGCTTGGCATTGGTGAACAGCAGGTCGGTGCCAGGGCAGGCCGAATGGCAGGTGAGGATCGCCGCGCCATTGGAAGCGGCAAAGTTGCTGGCCTGATCTTCCTTCTCGCGGACATAGCCAAAGATGTTCTTCAGCTGGATGTCGTCGGTCAGGTCGATGGTCGTGGCATTGGTGATGTAGAGGTTCTTGCGGTTGGAATAGGATTCATCGACCCATGACAGCGCGCGCGGCCCCCGTGCGTTCTGCGCATTGAGCTGCGATTGCATCGATGCCGCATAGGCCGTGGGAGACAGCGGAGTCAGCCCGGTCGCCATCGGCTTGACGCTCCCGTTGGCGTCGATGCCATAAGCGCCGGCGAACAGGAATGCCCAGTTGCCGATGGTCGGGATCAGGCCCGAAGCATTGGGATTAAAGCCGGCGTAGATCACACCCGTGCCGTTATCGTGGGTGTGCTGGTAAGAGACCACCGTGGTGTTCTCGATCCCCTCGACCGGTCGCAGGGTGAGTGAGCCACGATAACCTTCATAGGCGACGTTATCGAGCTTCTGGCCATTGTAGACGTTGGTGGTAAAACCATCCCGCCGAGCTGTCTCGAAGGCCAGGCGCAGCAGCACCTTGTCCTGCACCAGCGGCACGTTGACCGCTCCGTTGAACGAGCGCAGGCCATAATCGCCGAGCTTCGCGCCGACATAGCCGCCAAAGTCTTCCTTCGGAGCCTGCGGCGTCACCATCACGTTGCCACCGTCGGTAACCCGGCCGAAGTTCACGCCCTGCGGACCGCGCAGCACCTGGACGTTTGCCAGATCGAAGAACTGGCCTTGGGTCAGGCGCGAGACCGGTACTTCGTTGAAATAGGTGATCACCGCCGGGAACACGGTGCCGAACGAGAAGCCCTGCCCGCGAATCGTATAAGTGAGGTTGTTGCGATCGGAGACCGTGGCCGTGACGTTGAGGCCCGGCGCGCTCTGCACGATGTCGACCGGATTGAAGGTGCCGCGCGATTCCATCGTTTCCATCGAAACGACCGAGACGGCGACCGGCACGTCCTGCAGGCGCTCGGTGGTGCGCCGCGCGGTGACGGTAATGTCCTGAGGGGCGTTGCTCGTCTCAGCACCCTGATCCGCGGCATCGGCAGCTTCATCTGCCAGGACCGGCTGACTGATGAAGGTCAGCGCCGTGCCCAAAGCGAGCAATGTCTTAAAGTTACGCATCCTGTCTCCTCCCGGTTCGGCCTGATGACCGCGTTCCGAATTCGCCCCGCGTTTCGGGTGCGTCGGGCATAGGGCTATCACTGGTATACTCTTTGTCAATATCATGTATATCATTCGCCGGATTAATAGGAAAATCGCTCCGGAGCTGGGACAAGAAAGCCACAGCCTCTCTCACCGGCGCCGGAACTCGGACGCTACGGGAACCGGACGATCCGGAAGGGAGAGACAATGCGCGCACTTCTTTTCAAGGCCGTTGGCCAGCCACTTGTCGTAGAAGCCCTGCCCGATCCCGAACCGGGTGAAGGCGAAGTCGTGGTGCGCGTATCGCGCTGCGGCGTGTGCGGAACCGACCTGCATTCGACCAGCGGCCACGGCATGACTCTGCCGGCCAATTCGCAGCTCGGCCACGAATACGGCGGCGAGGTGGTTGCGGTGGGCAAGGGCGTGGAACGCTTCACGGTGGGCGATCACCTCTCCGCCCTGCCGGTCGTCGGCTGCGGCCAGTGCGAGGCCTGCAAGACCGGGATCGACGTGCTGTGCAGCGCCTGGAAAAGCTACGGAGGCGGCCTTGCCGAATATGCCCGGGTCAGCGAGCGCGGGGCCACCAAGCTGCCCCGGACGGTCAGCCTGGCCGACAGCGCTCTGGTGGAGCCGCTTGCGGTCGGCTGCCGCGCGGTGCGCCTCGCCAATCCGGCGAAGGACGCGAAAGTGCTGATTATAGGCCCCGGCCCGATCGGCCTGGCCGTGTTGTTCTGGCTGCGCGAACGCGGCGTCGAAAACGTGGTCATGCTCGCCTCGACCGGTCGCCGCCGCGATCTAGCCGGACGAATGGGGGTGCCCTCCTTCGTGGTCGAGGGGGATACCGCAGCCGCGGAAATCCGCGAAATTCTGGGCGGCACGCCCGACCTCGTGTTCGAGGCCGCCGGTGTCCCCGGGGTATTTGGACGAGCAATCGAACTGGTGCGCCCGCAGGGAACGATCATTGGCCTGGGCTTCTGCATGCAGCCCGATCCGATCGTTCCCGCCATGGCGCTGATGCGCGACGTGACGATCCGTTGGTCGATCATCTACACCCGCGAAGACTTTGCCGCTTGCGCCGAGGCACTGGGCCGCTCGGGCGATCTCGCCCGGGCGATGGTCACCGATACGGTCGGGATGAATGCCGCCCCCGCCGCCTTCGAAGCCTTCCGCACCGGCACTGGCGGCGGCGGAAAGCTTCTGATCGACCCCTGGGCGTGAGTGGAACGGCGATGAACTGGACCTCTCGCTTCGATGAATTCCATGCCCGAGCGACCGGGCAGGCAGGCCATGACGACTTTGGCGGTGACGATTATCATTCAGGGCTGCGCGCCCTGCTGGAAGCGCTGGACGAGCGCCCTCCCCCGCCAGGTGGCAAGACCGCCGCGGCGGAAGGCCTGATCACCGGACCGCTCGTCTCGCGGCTGAAGACCCAGGCTCAGTGGGCGGCCAATCCCGGCTATCGCACGCGCGAGATTCCTGCGCCGCTGATCGTCATCGGCGTACCGCGAACCGGAACCACGGCCCTTCACAACCTCTTGAGCCAGGACCCTCAGTTCCAGGGGATCGAGAAGTGGCTGACCAGCGCCCCGATGGTCCGCCCGCCCCGAGCCGAATGGGAGGCTCATCCACAGTACCAAGCCTGCGCCGCGACGGTTGAATACATGTTCGCCGCCGCGCCCGAAGTGATGAAGGCCCACGGCGTGCGCGCCGACGAGGTCGACGAATGCCTGTTGCCGATGGCGCAGAGCTTCACCAGCAACTGGTTCCCTTCCCAACTCGACGTTCCGCTGTACGACCGTTGGCTGCTTGAGGCAGACGAGCGCCCCTCGTTCGCGCGATACAAGGACATGCTGCGGCTGGTCGGCCTGAACGATGACCGCCGCTGGCTGCTCAAGAACCCCAGCCACGTTTTCGGGATCGAAGCCATGCTGGCGGTGTTTCCCGATGCCTGCGTGGTCCAGACCCACCGCCACCCGGCGGCCTCGCTCGCCTCGCTGGTCAACCTGCTCGACAACATCATGCTCACCTACACCGGCGAGGGGGTCGACCGTGCCCGGCGGCTGGAACGCGAAACCGCCTTCTGGGCAGAGGCGGTGCGCCGCTCGATGGCCTTGCAGGACCGCCTAGCCGGACGCGTGGTCAACGTCCACCAGGGCGATATCCGCCGCGATCCGCTGGGCGTGGTCGCCGCGATCTATGGACATTTCGGCCTAACCGTCTCGCCAGAAGCCGAAACCGCGATGCGCGACTGGGCCGCACGCAATGCCGAGCAGGAAAGCGCCTCCCATTCCTATGCAGCAATCGAGGAACAGGGACCGATCCTCGATGCCTTCGCCCCCTATATCGAACGCTACGGCCTGTAAGGAGCACCAGCCAATGACCACTCCAGTCCTGTTCAAGCGCCATTTCCAGGTCGCCTATGTCACCGACAGCGCCGAAGCCGCGATCGAGATTCTAGGTCGCCACTACGGCGTCACAAAGTGGGACCTGCTTGACATGGCGGCGATGCACGGAGCGGACGGGCCATCGCGCTGGATCGGCAATGCCTGGGTCGGCGATACCATGATCGAGGTGATCGAACCCGACGAGAGCGTCGATTCGATCTACAGCAACTGGCGCAAGGACAGCCCGGCGAAGGTCCGCTTCCACCACCTCGGCTTCCTGGTCGACAGCGCGGAAGAAATGGCCGCCGCCAAGCAGCACCTGGCGGCAAACGGCTTTCCGATTGTTGTCGATGGCAGCTTCGGCGAAGTCCTCGACTATGCCTATGCCGATACCACCGCCGAGCTGGGCCACTATTACGAGATTATCCGGCTGAAGGAGCAGGGCCAGTCGTTCTTCGGGCGGATCCCCGTGAATTGAACCGCGACAATCCAGGGACCGCGATATGCCGGCAAGTGCTTGAAAGTTGGTAGCGGAGGAGGGATTTTTCGACGCAGTCTAACGTATTACATTTGAATGATGTTTTGTCACTCGCGACACCGAATACCCCCATCGATACCCCCACAGACCAAGGATTGCGACAGTCCGCCCCAATTGCAAGTTGGAGCGAATGAATTTGAAGCGCCCTACCCTCGCTTAACCTTAAAACTGGGACCGACCCGCGCCAACATAGCCGCGCAAGACTGGAGCCTGAACCCGGGCCGCTACGTCGGATTCGCCGCAGGCGAGGAGCGGGACGACGAAGACTCCAAGTGTAGGACTGTACGGACTCGCGGGACATCTTTCATGCTGCTGATTGGCAGCCAGGAGGATGGATCCAATGACCAAGCAAGACCGCGATATTCAGCAGCCGGGCGGCCTGTTTGTGAAGCGGGCTTTTCTGCAACGAGGGCGAGAGGAAGAAGCCCACCAGCCCGTTACGCATCACGAGATCGCGCGACGGCCGCCGTTTCGCAATGTTCATGTCAGCGGAGATGATCGCCCAGCGCCCCTCGCCCCCCAGCGCAGTGATCCACTCCTCGTCGGGAACGCCGGACCGCCCGAACTTGTCGCGGAGCGCCACTATTTCGTCGCCATCTACCTCGAATATGGTGTGCAGGGCCACAGCCAGTCTTCCGGGCAGGTTGTGGTCGACCATCACCTTCATGCGTGCTCGGGCCGTCCGTGCTAGTTCTCGAAGTTCACGGCCTCGCGTACCGATGCAGGGGAGATTTCGAAGATCGCTGCGACCTTCTCCACCGAACGCCCTTCCGCGACGTAGGCCTGCATGAGGCGCTTCGTGGGGATGCTCCCTTCATCGACGATCGGCTGGCCAAAAGACCGCTCCGGGCCTGCCAGCACCTTCCGGCTCTTGGACAGGTACCAGCGCGTTGCCTTCTCATCGTCGAAGTCAAGGTCCAAGAACGATCGCTCGATGACCTTGGGGAAGGCCATCTGCTTGCTCTTGAGGTCGATCACGTCATGCGCGCCCTCGTCGTTGATCCGCTCCAGGAACAGCCGCTGGCCGTCTGTGCGGAACCGCGCACTTGAAAGGGGTGGCTGTCGTTGGCGATCTCCGAAGCGGTCGTGAGGCAGACGCGAATTGTTTGCAGGCCCATGCCGACGGCCCTCAGCTTGGCCACCATACGTGCTTCGATCAGGTCCCTGAAGCCCAGGAGAGGCTCGTCCTGGCTGAGGCCGTACTGGGGCCTCCAAAGCGGGGGAGGCCTGCTGGTGAGGCTCTCTCGGGGGGACGCGTAACCGAACAGCCAACGGCGAACGGAGGCCGCGGGAACGCCGATCAGCCTTCCCGCTTCCGTGGGGGTATATGCACCAACTCCGAAGGCCGCTTCGATCATGCCCTCCCATATCACGCCGCAAGTTGACGCAACACAAATCTTACTTTGTGCAATTAATTGCAAATCCCGCCTCTGAACTCAGGGACAGCAGACAGGTACAAAACCCGGGACAGACGGAGGGTCGGGGCCGAAATGCGGGACGGCGTGCAACTAACTGCTAGCGGACCTTACCGATCCCGAGGCCCCCACCCCGCAGAGTCGGAAATCCGGCCTTGACCCTGCCCCCGCACCCATGTCGACAGTCGCCATCCATCCCCACCGCTTAACAGGGGAACAGCCCCCTCCCCGGCCCCAGCGACAATTCCGGTCATCCTCGAACGACCTGTCCTCGACCGCAGAGGGAAAATCGTTAGGGTCCTTGAAGACTAGGTGTTTGGTCCCAGAATGTGATGGTGTAAATTTGTCACCCCGCAGCTGAGGCATCTATGGGACAGATTCTACACGGCACATGCAGGCATGCCACGCGCACGCTTGCCGCGTGGGCGAATAACGACAAGAGCGGCGGCCACGTCATCGGCCACTACTATAACGAAGTGGCCCCGCCGCCGCGGTGTGAAAGCCACGACCTTGCCAAGCCCGAGGACTGGAGCCTGACCCCGGGCAGCTTTGTCACCTCACCGGATGGCATCCCCTTCGCTACTTCGGCACGGTTGGTGGTTCCTTCCCGAAAGATCAATCTCCACGCCGTGCAGAAGGTCCCGGGAGCCACGGTAAATCCCGGCGTTTTCGAAGGTGTCGTCGGTGTCCAGGGAACCATCAACGGCGAGCGCATCTGGGGCGTAGCCATGTTCGAGGAGCTCGGCGCCAGAAAACCGCTAAAATAGCGGCCTATTGGGTGCCCGAGAGATCAGAGCAATTGCCCGGTCACCTGGCCTTCGAGAAGAGTGGCACGGATGACCTTGCGCTCCTGGTCTGGCGGATATCCTTCGGCGTAATGCATGGTCGAACGGTTGTCCCACAGGACCATGTCGCCCATCTGCCACTCGTGCCGATAGACGTAGCGCTCGGAAAGGGCGTGGGCGGCGAGTTCATCGAAAAGCCGGTCGCCCTCTTCAGTCGGCATGCCCTCGATCCTCTCAAACGACAGCGGACTGAGCAGCAGCGACTGCCGACCCGTCTCGCCATGCGTCACAACCAGCGGCTGCTTGACCAGCGGCGGCCGCGGGGTTTGCGGCACCGCGGGGTACTCGTCAGGCCGGGCAATGCGGATATCCATTCCCGGCTTGCCCCATGGGCGCCGCGGCGTCGTCCGGGCAGAATGAACCGCCCAGAGGCCGGAAATGCGCCGTTTAAGATCGGCTGGCAGATCCTCGTACGCGCCGGCTGCATCGGCAAACGAGGTTTGACCGCCCGACCGAGGCATAGTCTCGACACGAAGCAGGCTGCCCTTGTTGATTTCTGGTACGTAGGACAAATCGGAGTGCCAGTAGAGGTAACCGCGTCGCGGCTCTTCATCCACGATATGAACGGGCAAGGTGTCGTTCTCGCTGCCAAGGAAAATGAGGTCCGGCTCCTCGGGCAGATGCAACTGCGCGAAGGGGTGGCGCTGCAGCGGGCCGAACGTCTTCGCCAAATTCACCTGTCGCCGCCCGTCGGTGATCGGGTTCCTAAAGACAATGATCTGGTGCTTCAACCACGAGTCGTAGAGAACCTTCGCGGTCTCGTCCGAAGGTGGAGATGCGAGATCGAGATCCGCAATCTCGATGCCGAAAGGATCAAGCGGACGGCATGTCATCACTTCGCATTTTCCAATAGGTCAGACTGAAAATCCCTACGGCCGGCAGCCAATATATCCGCGAAATCGGCCTCCTTCGGCGCGAGCCGAATGACGTCGACCGGAATTCCTGTCATTCGCGGCATTGCGTTGATCGTCTCGATGTGGCGTTCCATGCTGATCAAGTCGTTCACGCGCGCGCCAACCAGGTCAAACCCTCCATCGCCATCGAGACCTCCGAAGCCGTGGGTGATCGAAACCACGCCCGATCGAAGATCGGGATCAGGTTTTGCCCGCGCGATTATGCTGCCCTCTTCCGACGATATTCGAACCCAATCCCCGTCACACAGTTCGAGGCGATCAAAATCCTCGTTCGACAACCAGGCCGGATTGTAGGGATTGCGGGCGCGGATCGAGGGAAGCCGGCGATACATCGTGTTCTGGACCTCACGCATCCGCCGGACTCCCAGACGAAAGCCGTAGCCATCCGCATAGCTGGCGGATGCCAGAGCATGCTCGAGTTCGCGGCTGACATCGACCGGCAACAGTTCGAAACGGGCGCTGGCGCTGGCACCGTCTCCGGCATCGGCGACGATCTGCTCATCGACGTCGAATACTGCTCCACCCGGTGCCGACATTATCTCATCCACAGCGACGGAGCCGTTGCGAGCAATGATCCGGATGAGGTCGTCATTGCTTGGGCAGTGCGTGCGCGGGAGCGTAACACCATCGAGGACAACATCCTTGCCCAGCCGTGTCGCCACCGCCCAAAGCGGATACCAATCGTCGCACAATTCCGAGCCGGCCGGATCGCGCAGGATTGCCGGCGTATATTGCGCGAACGGCTCTTCGAACATGCTACTTTCGAAAACCCGGCTGGTGATGCCGGAACTTTCGTACTGCAGACGCGGCGGCAGGATATAGTGGGCTAGCCTCGCCGTTTCCGTCATGTAGGGTTCGATCGCAATCAGCAGGTCCAGCGAAGAAAGCCCGGCGGCGGTGCGGCGTGTGTCAGGGATCGCACCGGCCGGGTTCCCCCCCATCACGAACATAGCCCTTACCTGACCTTCCCCGGGGGTCACGATATCGTCGATGAGATTGGCGGTGATCCGTTCGCCGAACAGCATTGAAATGCCGCGAGCCCCGGTCGGCGCCTTTTCGAAGCCGCGAGAGGGGGCAATGGCCATGGCCACCTTTTTCACGCGCGGTCCGATGACGCCGGGATTCACGACCTTTTCACCTGCCCTTGGAAACCGGCCGCAAATCACGTTTAACGCCTGGATCAGATGTTCTGCCAGGTTGGAATGCGGGCCCATGTCGGGCCCGGTGCCGCTGACTGCCGTACCCCGCCCGGCCGCAGCAAACAGGCGAGCAGCCTCGCGCAAGTCGCCCGCCGAGACACCGGCGCGCCGTTCGACATAGTCCGGCGGAAACGCCGAGACAGCCTGCTGCAGTTCCTCCAGCCCGTTAGCCCAGCGCGCGCAGAACCCTGCGTCATGCCATCCTTCAGACAGGATAACATTCAGCAGGCCTGCCGCAACGGTGACGTCCTCGCCGGGAAGCAACTGCAGGACCAGGTCGGCCTGTTTTGCCGTCTCGGTTCGGCGCGGATCGACCACGATGAGCTTGAGGCCCCGTTGCTTGGCCTTGCGCAATCGCTTGTGCGGGTTGCGCGTGGGGAACGTGGGCGTCGTCATCGTCACGAATGGGTTGGAACCGAAGACTAGCATTACGTCGGAGGATTCGAAATTCTGGGTACCAGCTGCCCACATTCCCATCCGTTCGGCAGCGACCCATTTCGCGGACTGGTCGATGCTGATCGTAGAGTAGAGCGACCGCGAACCGAGTGAGCGCAGCCAGTCCGAAAGCATGTGGTTGGCGGTAGTGTTCAGGTAATTCAGAGTGCCACGATACCCTGCCACGGCATCCGGGCCATTCTGCTCGATGATCCTTGCGAGCGACGCGGCAATCTCGTCAAGTGCCTCCTCCAGGGCGATTTCGTCGAAAGTGCCGTCCGGCATACGCTTGAGCGGGCGGAGAAGCCGTTGCGGATCATGATGCGCCTCCTCGGCGACAAGGCCCTTGATGCAAGCGAACCCCATCGACTGCCGATGCTCATGATCGCCGACGATGCGCTCGATGCGCTGTCCCGCCAGATCGACCGTTAGGTCCATTCCGCAACAGGCGGGACACAGCCGACAGAAGGTCTTTACTGTACGGCTCATCGCTTCCTCCGTCGCCGCAGGGCGGGCAATCAGGCCGCCATCGCATCGGCCTGGCGTGCCCCGCGTACGAGCCGGCCCGGCAAGGCGCCCGTCGCCTGGCCATGGCGATAGGTCACTTCGCCAGAGACGACCGTCGCCACATAGCCCTCTGCGCGTTGCATCATCCGCCGCCCGTCGCCCGGGAGGTCGCGCACGACTTCAGGCGGCAATAGCTTCAATTGCTCGAAGTCGATGACATTCAGGTCCGCCTTGAATCCCGGCGCGATTACGCCGCGGTCGTCCAGGCCGAGAGCGCGAGCGGGGATGCGGGTCAGCTGTTCCACCATCCAAGGCAGGCTGACGCGTTCGCCCTTGCGGTCACGGACCCAGTGCGACAGCGCGAAGGTCGGATAGGCTGCGTCGCAGATCAAGCCATAGTGCGCCCCGCCATCGCCGAGCGCGATGATCGTTGCATCGCTCTTCATCATCGCAAGCGCGGCGCTGAGCGTACCGTCGTGGAAGTTGGTGATTGGCAGATACAGCATCGAATTACCGTCGTTGTCGAGCATGAGGTCGTAGGCAAGCTCGGCAACGGTCACGCCGAGATCGGCGGCCTTCACCTCAAGGATTTCCGAACGCGGCGGCTCGTAATCGAGCTCCTTCCCGAGCTGGAAGGTCTTTGGATAACGCGAGACGAGTTCGATCAGCGCCTGCGGTGCATCGACAGGCTGCTCCGATAGTATCCGCTGCCGGATTTCTGCCCGGCGAAGCTGCTCGACCCGCTGCGCGAACGGGAGATCGGCAAGCGACCGGTATGTCGGGTGGAACGAGAATGGATTGAACGACAGGTCGAGCCCGAAGCACATGCCAACCGCGCGGGCAGCGACCTGCCCCTTGATGTTGAGGCCTTCGCGATTCGCCGCCTCGGTCATGGCGAGCAGGTCACGCCAGGCTTCGACATCATATGGCGTCTGCACAAGGGTGTAGGTTAGCGGACAACCTGCCCGTGTGGCGATGCGCTTGAGCATGTCAAATTCAGTCGATCGGCCCTCCGACACATCGTTGAAATCGATGATCAGTTCGTAAACGCCTCGCCCGGCCTGCCGCAAGCCTTCAGCAAGGGCCTGGAGTTCGGATTCCGCCGCCGTCTCGCACGGTGCCAGATCGCCTCGGAGCGTGCGATGAGCCAAGGTATGCGAAGTAGAGACGCCCAGCGCGCCTGCCTCGACCCCCTCCCTGACCAGCGCGGTCATCGCCTTGAGATCGGTCGATGTTGCCAGCTCTCGCTCCGCGCCGCGCTTGCCCATGACATAGACCCGGACCGCGGCATGGGGGACCTGGGTCGCGAAATCGATGTCACACCGCCGCTTGTCGAGCGCATCGAGATATTCGGGAAACGTTTCCCAATTCCATGGCAACCCCTCTGCCATCACGGCCTCGGGTATGTCCTCGACCCCGGAGACGACCCCGATCAGAAGGTCGCGCTGTTCCTCCTTGCACGGCGCGAAGCCGATGGCGCAGTTGCCCATCACCACCGTGGTGATGCCGTGGAGCGAAGACGGCTCCAGCCGGTCGGACCAGGTCACCTGCCCGTCGTAGTGGCTATGGATATCCACGAAGCCGGGCGTAACCAGCTTTCCAGCAGCGTCGATCTCATTCCGACCATTGCCGAGGCCAGGTCCGACCGCCACGATCATGCCGTTCGTGATACCGACATCGGCGACTATTGGATCCTTGCCAGTCCCATCATAGACTTGGCCGCCACGGATCACGAGATCGAACATAGCATTGCTCCAGAACAGATTTGCCGGCGAGACGCGGCTTTGAGTGTCGTCACCGCGCATCCCAGCGAAGCGGAAGCGAAATCATCGAATTCACCAGTCCCGCCGCCGAGACGGGCTCGCCGCCAAGGCGAAACTCTGGAATGCGTGCCAGCCATTCCTCAAGAGCGATCCGCAGTTCGAGACGGGCCAGGAACGAGCCGATGCAGCGGTGAATGCCCAAGCCAAAGACCAGGCTGTGCGAAGCGTTGGGGCGGCTGAAATCCACGGTCAGGGGATCGGGATACTCGCGCTCGTCGATCCCCGCGAGGGTCACGGGCACCAGGATCATATCGCCCTTGCGCATCTTCACGCCGTTCAATTCCGTATCGCGGGCGACGATGCGCGCGGGCGAGGACACGCCGAACCGGCGCAGCAATTCCTCCAACGCTGCCGGGATCAGCTTGGGATCGACGGCCAGCTGGCGGGCGTGTTCGGGGTTCTCCGCGAGGAAGCGGAACATGAAGCCCATCCCGGACGAGACTGTGTCGAGGCCAGCGGCAAGCAGCAGCCGGGTGTAGCCGCGCAGCTCATCCTCGCTGGCGCGTTCACCGGTTTCGCGGCCGATCATCAGCTGGCTTACGAGGTCCTGACCGGGCGAAGTCAGGCGTGCGTCAACCACCTCGTCGGCATATTGCCCGAGCTTCATCTGCGCGTCGTCGCGAGCTGCACGATCAGGCGAGCGCATGCTCGTGCCCATCCAGTCGAGCAGTTGGGCACGATCCGACTTTGGCAGCCCGGCCATGTCCATGAAGGTGTCGATGGGGAGGCGAAGCGCGAATTCCTCGATGAACTCGCACTCTCCGCGCTCCAGAAAGCTGTCGATCAAGGTCTGGGCCTGATCACGGACCCCCTGCTCGAGCTTCCTGATCGCGTTGGGCGTGAAGAGGGGGATGCCAAGCGCCTTGAGCCGTGTGTGATCGGGAGGATCGAACTGGATCGGCGCAGATATTCCGATATCAAGACGAGGGATCGTAACTTCCTTCGACGAGAAAACCTCGTGATTGCGCAGGACATCCTTCATGTCCCTGGCGCGAGTCAGGATCCAGTGCCCGTCGTTGTGCGGCGACCAGATGATATCCGGGCCGTCGTGAAGCGCCTTCCACGAACCATGGGGATCGTTGCGCAGGTTTTCCTGCCGGCGGTAATCGAAATCAACAACCAATTCCTGCGGCACGTGGGCCGGAACATCGTCGACAGCCATTTCCATCCCAAACTCCTTTGGTTTAATTCTCCGCACGCTTGGTGCCCCGCCCCCAAAAAACCGTAGAGGTTCCCGACGAAGGCGGGACCTGCACCCAAGCGGCTCACACTCCCCCGAACACTCGTGGATGCACAAAGTGTATTCTTATCGCCCTACTTGTGCCATGGTGGCCGGGTTGCCGCAATGAAAATCGCAAATCACAGTGTAAGATTAAGGAGTGCCGTGATGTCACAACCGACTTGGCAATGTTTCTACTGCGCACATGTATACGACCCGGCCATCGGGGATCCGGAGGCCGGAATTGCGCCCGGTACCGCTTGGGAAGATCTGCCCGGTGACTACATCTGCCCGGGATGCGGGGCCGACAAGGTTGATTTCTTCCTGGTAGAACCGCCCTGACGCAGCGGGTTCAGAACCTCAAAAGCCCCAGCCGGGTCGCTTCCTGGGCACCGTCGATGTGCTGGCTCATCCGGCGGCGGGCCAGCGCAGAATCCCGCTGCTCTATCGCGCGGAACACCGCAAGATTGCTCGCATGGGTCTGGGCGAGGAAGTCCGGCTCAATGATTTCGGCAGGCCGGTAGTAATATGTCGCCATGAGAATGCTGGCGAACAGCGAAAGCACGCGGTTGCCCGATGCCTCTCCCACCAGAACATGAAAGCTCCGGTCACCGATGGCGTTGGCAGGCGAATCGGGGTTGTCCGCATCAAGGCACAAGCGCATCGCTGCGACCTGCGTGGGTGACGCGTTGCTGGCCGACAGGGCTGCTGTCATCGGCTGCACCGCCCGGCGCGCGGTCGTCAACTCGTCTCCCGTCAACTTCAGGTACCGCAGAAAGGTCGTGGCGATCTTCACTGTGTAATCGGGCTCGGCGGCGGCAGCGACGAAACCTCCGCCAAACCCGCGCTGGCTCCGGACGATCCCATGGCATTCAAGCAGTCGAAGGGCTTCCCGTAGGGTTGCTCGGCTCACGTCGTAGCGGTCGACCATTTCCGCTTCGGTGCCAAGCCGATCACCCGGCCCGATCGCGCACGCTGCGATGTCATGGGTAATGCGCCGTGCGGTCAATTCACCGCCCTTGGCGCCCGGCCCGGCCGGGGCGGAGACGACAGCCTCGGGATTGGGCACCGTCCCCAGCCAGTCTTCCAGCCATTGGCGGCATGCCAATTCGCACGAGGCGCGGTCATCGGCGACCACGGCCTCAACCAAATCCCGATCATACACCGACCTGCACCGTTCCGGCAGGTGTGCGGCCAGTAGGCCATCCAGAGCATCGAGCATCATCGGCACGACCGGATTGCCGCAGTTCGAATTTAGAATCGCGTTGATTTCGTCCCGGGGGTAGTCGAGCGCGAGCGCAGCGCGCAGCCCGGCGATGCCATTGTCATCGATTCCGGCCATCGCCAGTCTGGCCACGCACCCTCCCAGAAGACAACGGGCAAAGGCGACCTCGCCCCAAGTGATACCGGCGAACTCGAAGTAGCTGGCCATGGCTAAAACCGCATTCTCGCGGGCAGGCACCCCTACGGCCAGGCCGCTACCACGCACACTGACGACAGCACCGTAGCGCTCAAGTTCTCGCACCGCTTCGCGCAGGGTCGCACGACTGACGGCGAATCGCTCCATCAGGTGTGCCTCGGTCCCAAGAACGAAGCCTTCGCCAAGTCTCTCGCTGACGATCCATTCGACCAGACCATCCGCAATCTGGGCAGAAAGCTTTGGAGGCCGCCGATAGGGCAAGCCGGGCAGATCTTTTGGCATCGATGGCGTCATATACGCTTAAGGCCCATACGCAAAACCCCAAGCCGAAGTTATCCGCACCGTGCCCAGTTCGTCATGATGAATTAAGCTTACACGTAGTGGAATATGGAGCGCACCTATTTCGCATACGCCCCTCTTTTGACTCCACGTGCGAAGGCAGGAAAAATCCCATATTTACATGATGTTAGATGATTTTTCTGCCAAAGTAAAATATTTGGCGGCTGCATGTAGGTCAAAGGGCTTGTGCATAGCTACGACTAATATTATACCTCTTGATGTCGGCGCAAGCTGACGGGAGAGAAAAATGTCCGAAAGACTCACATTCGCCAGGACGCATGCATGCTGTCCGCCGTCAGCACCAATGGCACAGATTTGAGGTTGTGATTTAAGGAGGGTTGGGTCTTCGTCGCAGTGACGAAGGAACGAAGATGAAGACCCAACCCTCCTCGAAAAAATCACCGGCGAAGGCTCCTGCTGAGCGGGTCGTGAAGGACATTCGGCGGCAGACCCGTCGCCATTTCTCGGCCGAGGACAAGATCCGCATCGTGCTCGATGGGCTGCGCGGCGAGGACAGCATTGCTGAGCTGTGCCGCAAGGAAGGCATTGCCCAGAGCCTGTATTACACCTGGTCGAAAGAGTTCATGGAGGCCGGCAAGCGCCGCTTGGCGGGCGACACTGCCCGTGCGGCGACCACTGGTGAAGTGCAGGACCTTCGTCGCGAGGCGCGTGCCTTGAAGGAATGCGTGGCCGACCTGACGCTTGAGAACCGCCTGCTGAAAAAAAGCATGATCGCGGATGGGGGCGACGACGAATGAGGTATCCCGCATCCGAGAAGCTCGAGATCATCAGGATCGTCGAGCAGTCGCACCTGCCTGCCAAGCGCACGCTGGACCAGCTCGGCATCGCCCGCCGGACCTTCTACCGCTGGTATGATCGCTACCTCGAAGGTGGGCCGGAGGCGCTGGAAGATCTCTCCTCCGCGCCAAGCCGGGTGTGGAACCGCATCGCGCCTGAGGTGCAGGATCAGATCGTCGAGATGGCGCTGAAGCGTCCCGGGTTTTCCGGAGGCGGTTTCATTTGAGTCATGCGACCATATCGAGGGTCTCTCTGGCTGCATAGTAGTTGGCTTCGGCCTCGGCGGGCGGGATATGC
>JAYRMP010000002.1:0-65196 GCA_041912655.1 Novosphingobium sp.
CCGATCGCCACCGGGCTCGGCGAAATCTTCATGTTCGCGATCGAACCAAAGCCCGGCGCAACCAAACCCGATGGCAGTCCCTGGACGGCAACCGATCTCAGGACCCTGTCCGATTGGGTGGTGCGGCCGCAGATGCGCACCATTCCCGGCGTGGCCGAGGTGAACACTATCGGCGGCTACGAACGGCAATACCATGTCACGCCCAACCCGGCGCAGTTGGCCGCGCTCAATCTGTCGCTGAACGATCTTGTCGAGGCACTGGAACGCAACAACGCCAATCGCGGCGCGGGCTATGTCGAGCGCGGCGGCGAGCAGATCCTGATCCGCGTTCCCGGGCAGGCGGCCAATGAAGCAGACCTCTCGCAGATCCTCGTTGCGACGCGCGGCGGCGTGCCGATCCGCGTCGGTGACGTGGCCGAAGTTGTGATCGGGTCCGAACTGCGCACAGGTGCCGCAACCGAAAATGCGAAGGAGATCGTGCTCGGAACCATCTTCATGCGGACTGGCGAAAACCCCCGGATTGTTGCCCAGGCTGCTGCGGAGAAGCTCAAGCAGGCGACAGCTTCGCTACCCGCAGGCGTGGTGGCGCACCCGCTCTATGACCGTACCGAACTGGTCGACCGCACGATCGCCACTGTCGAGAAGAACCTCGCCGAGGGGGCATTGCTCGTGATTGTGGTCCTGTTCCTGCTGCTCGGCAATTTCCGGGCGGCTCTGATCACGGCTGCGGTGATCCCGATCGCCATGCTCATGACGCTGACCGGCATGCTGGCGACCCGAACCTCTGCGAACCTGATGAGCCTGGGTGCGCTCGATTTCGGCCTGATCGTCGACGGAGCGGTCATCATCGTCGAGAACTGCCTGCGACGATTGGGCGAAGCCCAGCATCGAATGGGCCGCTTGCTCGATCGCGACGAGCGGTTTGGCCTCGTGGCCAAGGCGAGCGCCGAAGTCATCCGCCCCTCGATCTTCGGCATCGTCATCATTACCGCGGTGTATCTGCCGATTTTCGCGCTTGAAGGCATTGAGGGCAAAACCTTCCATCCCATGGCGACCACCGTCGTGCTGGCCTTGACGGCGGCGCTGATCCTCTCGCTGACGCTTGTGCCCGCTGCCGTTGCCCTCTTCGTCACCGGCAAGGTGGAGGAAAAGGAAAACCGCGTCATGCGCTGGATGAGCGAGCGGTACGCGCCGCTCCTCGACAAGGCCTTGGCTCGGCCGAAGCTCGCTGTTGCCTTTGCCGTCCTGCTTGTCACCCTCAGCGCTGCGGGAGCAACACGGTTAGGGTCGGAGTTCATCCCCAACCTCGATGAAGGCGACATCGCGATGCACGCGCTGCGTATTCCGGGCACCAGTCTTGGCCAGGCAGTGCAGATGCAGGAGTCACTGGAGAAACGTATCCGGCAGTTCCCGGAGGTGGAGCGCGTCTTTGCGAAGATCGGTACGGCCGATGTCGCGACCGACCCCATGCCACCATCGGTCGCGGACAATTTCATCATGCTCAAGGACAGGAGCGAATGGCCCGACCCGCGCAAGCCGCGTGACCAGCTTGTGGCCGAACTGAACAAGGCGGTGTCGGAGATTCCCGGGAACAACTACGAGTTCACCCAGCCGGTGCAGATGCGCATGAACGAGTTGATCGCGGGCGTGCGCGCCGATGTGGCGATCAAGCTGTTCGGCGACGACCTCGAGCAGCTGCTAAAGAGCGGCGATGCCATCAACGACGTGGCGGCGTCTATCCCCGGGGCTGAGGATGTGAAGCTCGAGCAGGTCACGGGCCTGCCGATGCTCTCGGTCACACCGCGCCGTGACATGCTCGCACGCTATGGCATCAGCATGGCCGAGGTTCAGGATGCCGTGGCCACGGCAACTGGCGGCCGCAAGGCGGGCGAGGTGTTCGAGGGCGACCGGCGCTTTGCCGTCGTCGTGCGCCTGCCCGAAGCGCTGCGGACGGACTTACCGGCACTCGGCAATCTGCCCGTTCGGCTTGCAGCCGGCGGGACAGTACCGCTGTCACAACTGGCTGACATCTCACTCTCGGCCGGACCCAATCAGATCAGCCGTGAGAACGGCAAGCGCCGCGCCGTGATCACCGCCAACGTGCGCGGCCGGGATCTGGGATCCTTCATCACCGAACTGCGGGAGAAGGTCGGCGCCGAAGTCGAACTGCCGACCGGCTACTACGTTGAATACGGCGGCACGTTCGAACAGCTCCAGTCGGCCAAGACCCGGCTGCAGGTGGTCGTGCCGCTTGTGCTGCTGTTGATCTTCGGGCTGCTGTTCACGCTGTTCGGATCGACGAAGGATGCGGCTATCGTCTTCTCGGGCGTGCCGCTCGCATTGACTGGCGGGGTGGCGGCCCTGGCATTGCGCGGGATCCCGATGTCGATCTCCGCCGGGATCGGGTTCATCGCCTTGTCGGGTGTTGCGGTGCTCAACGGTGTCGTCATGCTGTCCTTCATACGCGACCTGCGCGAACGCGGCCTGGGAGCACTAGAGGCGGTGCGCGAGGGCGCGCTGACACGCCTGCGCCCGGTGATGATGACGGCTCTCGTGGCATCGCTCGGCTTCGTACCGATGGCGCTGAACGTCGGTGCCGGTTCCGAAGTGCAGCGGCCGCTCGCGACTGTCGTGATCGGCGGGATCATTTCCTCGACGATACTCACATTGCTCGTTCTTCCAGCGCTCTATGCTCTGGTTCATCGGAAAAAGGACGAAGAAAATCTCACGGACGTGGGACCAATGGAGCCTCAACCGGCCAGCGGGGGATGACGCACGGCATCAAGGTGCTGACGATGAACAACGCAGACGACTGCATTCGGGTGCAGTTTGACAGCAGTTCTTGTTGGCACCTTGAAGCTGTGAAGCGCACACTCGATGGAACGCCAATCAGTCACTGCGCGTGCGGTGGTTTGATTGCCGCAAACAGCTGGCGAGTCGGCGTGATAGGCTGATTTGGCCGAACTGCTGAATTTGAGAGGATCAAAGATGACGTACTATATGGCCGCCAAGCTTCAGGGTCCGTTCGATGATGCCATTGCGCGCACCGAAGCTGCCCTTAAAACCGAAGGGTTTGGTGTCATCAGCCGGATCGATATCCAGCAGACACTCAAGTCGAAGATCGACGTCGATTTCCGGCCTTACACAATTCTTGGGGCGTGCAATCCAGGCCTGGCCCATGAGGCGTTGCAGGTGGAAGACAAGGTCGGGCTGATGCTGCCCTGTAATGTCATTGTCCAACAGTACGGCTCCGGCGAGGTCGAAGTTGCCGCGATTGATCCGGTGGCCTCAATGCAGGCAATCGATAATCCAGAATTGACGAAGGCTGCGCAGGTAGTTCGTGACAAGCTCTCGCGGGTTATCGAACTTTTGCGTCAAGGCGCATCTGAATAATGTCTCGGTCCCATGCCAGAGACGGTGCCG
Organism: Novosphingobium sp.; assembly: GCA_041912655.1. Lineage (GTDB taxonomy): Bacteria > Pseudomonadota > Alphaproteobacteria > Sphingomonadales > Sphingomonadaceae > Novosphingobium. The sequence goes on from JAYRMP010000002.1 coordinate 3,424, forward strand.
CTGGCAGCGCCAGCTTCTCGCATACGGACGCCGCATTTAGCACCATATTCTATGCAGGAAGGGCCTGCCGCACCCAGGTGACAATGGCAGTAGCTGACATCGCGCCAGATTGGCGGGCAACCTCACGCCCCTTTGAAAATAGGATCAGGGTCGGGATCGAGCGGATTCCATAGCGGGCAGCAACGGCCTGATCGGCTTCCGTGTCCAGCATTCCTAGACGCACTCTGGGTTCGAGTTGGCCGGCGGCCGCAGTGAAGGCGGGAGCCATCTGCTGGCAAGGACCGCACCAGGTTGCCCAGAAATCAACGAGCAGCGGAATGTCGCTTTTGGTAGCGTGTGCACCAAAGTTGGCTGCGGTGAGAACCAAGGGCTGCTTTAGGAATAGCAGCGATCCGCATCGGCCGCACTTGCCTCCCGCGAGAAGCTTATCCTTCGGCACCCGATTTGCAGTCGAGCACGACGGGCAGATCACGATCATCGCACCCGAATTTGTCATTTGGTCACCTCGTACCGCAGGGATGGGATCGCGGAACTCAAATATAAGCCGCAGGCCTGACGACTTTGAGAATGCCGATTCGTGCCAGCCTTGGAAAGCGAGCTTGATCTGGGCCGGAAAACAACCAGCGTTACGGCTCTCTTGCACTTTCGCTCAGAAAATCTGTTTCCAGGAGCGCGCTACCTAGAGAGCTACCTAGCCACTCAAGAGGATGGAATTCCCAATCCCGGAGATAGTCTAACTATCTGTAAGTATTTGGAAATTTGGTGGACGCACTAGGGCTCGAACCTAGGACCCGCTGATTAAGAGTCAGCTGCTCTACCAACTGAGCTATGCGTCCACACTGACAACCGGACTTGCGGAAAACCGCCGCCCCGATTCGTCGGGAGCGCCTCCTATAGCCGGAGATTTTCCGGAGGGAAGAGGTTTCTTGCGTCTTGCTTCAAGAACCTTGCAAACCGCTCCTTCGGCTCCAGCGATCGACGGCCATGATCGTGCCCAGACAGATCATGTTGGTCATCATCGACGAGCCGCCATGGCTCATGAAGGGAAGGGGAATGCCAACCACCGGGGCGAGGCCCATGACCATCATCAGATTGATCGCGATGTAGAAGAACACGGTGCAGGTCATCCCGCCCGCCAGCAGGCTGGAAAACCGGTCCGGCGCGTTGCGGGCCGTGGCGAAGCCCCAGCGCAGGATCAGCGCGAAGACTATCAGCACGAACAGACCGCCGAGTAGGCCCCATTCCTCAGCCATGGTTGCGAAGACGAAGTCGGTGTGGGCTTCGGGCAGGTAATCGAGATGGCTCTGGCTGCCCTGGCCGAAACCCTTGCCGAACAGGCCGCCGGATCCGATCGCGATCTTGGACTGGGTGATGTGGTAGCCCGTACCCAGCGGGTCGCTTTCCGGATCGAGGAAAACCAGCACGCGGTTGCGCTGGTAATCGTGGAGCAGGGTGAAGAAGGCGATGGGGGCGGCAACGGCGCCGGCCGCGCCTGCACCGATGAACCAGCGCAGCGGCAGTCCCGCCATGAACATCACCGCCACCGCGCCGAAGGTAATCGCAAGACCTGTACCGAGATCGGGCTGGAGCATGACCAGACCGGCCGGGATCGCCAGCAGGCCTGCGGCAGGCAGCAGCGAGCGCCAGTTCGGCGTCATCGCCGGCGGTAGATCGGCATAGAACCGGGCGAAGGCCAGCACGATCCCGGGCTTCATCAGTTCCGATGGCTGCAGGGTCATGAATCCCAGGTTGAGCCAGCGCTGGCTACCGCCGCCGATCCCGCCGATCAGTTCGACCAGCACCAGCAGCACGACCAGGGCGGCATAAACCGGATAGGCCGAGAACTTGAACAGTTCGCGTGGCAGGCGGGTGATGACCATGGCCATGCCAAGGAAGACCGCAAAGCGGGCCAGATGCAGACCGGCCCAGGGCTGGATGTGGCCACCCGCCGCTGAATAAAGCACTGCCGATCCGAAGGTGACCAGCGCGATCAGCGGCAGGATTACCCGCCAGGGCTGGTTCGCGATCGGTGCGGGGATGATTCCGGTTCTCATTCGGTCGGCGCCGGGCCTGCTGCCGCAGCAGCGGGGGAGGGGGCCGGCCCCGGTGACGGTACGGCAGTCGTTCCCGAATCCTCTTCGGGGCGAGGCGCCGCGGCAGCGGTCTGCTCAGGCTGGGGTGAAGCCTGGCCGCGCGTGTCGCTTTCGCTGGCCTGCGAAAGCGCTTCCTCGGCATCGACAGGCTTGGGCGCCTTGACGCCGTACTGCGCGGCATAGGCGGAATAGCGCGCCGCCTGGCGCTGCTGAGGGGTGCCGCCCCACCCGGCCTCGAAGCCCGTCAGGGCATCCATCGCCTTGGCCGGATCGAACAGGAAGGTCATCACGTCGCGCGCAATGGGATAGGCCGCGCCGGAGCCGCCGCCATGCTCGATCACCACCGCGCAGGCATAGCGCGGCTTGTCGAAGGGAGCGAAGCAGATGAAGTGGCCGTGGTCGCGGTACTTCCAAGGGCCGCCCTTGCCGCTGGAGATGTTGAGGCCGACGACCTGCGCCGTCCCGGTCTTGCCCGCCAACAGGATTTCCGGAATGGGCAGCCGCGCCCTGCCGGCGGTCCCGGGGCCGTTCACCACGTCACTCATCGCCTTGTGGACGAAATCGAGGTGTTCCTGGCTGAAGCCGAGCGAGGGCGCATCGGGCATTCGTTGGTCGAGCAGCAGGCGCGGCTGGAGGATCTTGCCGCTGGCGATGCGCGCCGCCATCACCGCCTGCTGCAGTGGATTGACCAGCATGTAGCCCTGGCCGATCGTGGCATTGACAGTATCGTAAACCGCCCAGGGCTTGCCGTACTTCTTCTCCTTCCAGGCCGGATCGGGCACCGTGCCGTATGATTGCCCCGCAACCGGCAGGTCGAATTCGCCGCCGAGGCCCAGGCGGCGCGCCATCGCCGCGATGCGGTCCATCCCGATCTTCTGGGCGAAGTGATAGAAATAGACGTCGCAGCTCTGGTAGATCGCCTTGGCCATGTTGACCGAGCCGTGGCCGCGCCGGTTCCAGCAGTGGAACACGCGGTTACCCACCTGCAGACCGCCGCTGCAGCCAACGCTCGCCTCGGGATCGAGCCCGGCCTCGAGGAAGGACAGCGCGACCATCGGCTTGACCGTCGATCCCGGAGGGTAGAGCCCGCGCAGCACCTTGTTGCGCAGCGGAACATGGTCGTCGTCCGACAGCATCTTCCACTCGATCCGGCCGATCCCGTCGGAGAAATTGTTGGGATCGTAGCTCGGCATCGAGGCCATCGCGAGGATATCGCCGGTGTGGCAGTCCATCACCACCACTGCGCCCGATTCCGGACCGATCCGCCGTGCTGCATAATCCTGCAGTGGCGCATTGATGGTCAGGCGGAGCGGCGCGCCGGGCACGTCCTCGCGCATGTCCAGATCTCGCACCACCTTGCCACTAGCGGTCACTTCCGCTCGGCGCGCGCCCGGAGTGCCTCGGAGGATGGTTTCAAAATGCTTCTCCAACCCGTCCTTGCCGATCTTGAAGCCGGGAGTGACGAGCAGCGGATTGCGCTCCTTCTGGTAATCCTCGCGGGAGGCCGGGCCGACATAGCCGATCAGGTGGCCGACCGAGGGTCCGGTGGGGTACCAGCGCGTAAAGCCCTGCTGGGCGATCACCCCGGGCAGGTCCGGCAAACGCACCAGCACCCGGTTGAATTCTTCCGGCGGGATGCCCTGGGCCACGCCGACCGGCTGGAACCCGCGGGCCTTTTCCAGCTTGTCGCGCAGGTCCTGCAACTGGATCGGGTCGAAGGACAGCAGCCTGCCGAGCTCGGCCACCGTCGCCTCTGGGTCGACCAGCCGCTCAGGGATGATGTCGACCCGGTATTCCATCTTGTTGGCAGCAAGCGGCGCATTGTTGCGATCAAGGATCGCGCCGCGCCGGGGCGGGATCAGCGACAGATTGACACGGTTGCTTTCCGCAAGCGTCGCGTACTTGTCGTTCTGGGCCAGGCTGATCCAGGCCATGCGCCCGGCCAGCAGCATGCCGATCCCGGCCTGCAGGCCGCCTATCAGCAAGGCGCGCCGCTCGAAACTGTTCTTCAGCGTGCCCGAACTGACATGCTGCTGCTCGCCCAGCATCACACCTCCCTGACCGGCATCAAACGGAACCGGTCAAACAGGGCAACCAGACGGGCGATGAGCGGATAGAGCAGGATAGAAAGGCCCAGTTGCGGCAGGATCGCCAGCGGAACTCCCGCTCCGTCAAGCTGCGCCAGTGCCTGGGCGAGAAACAGGTAAGCGGCGATTACCGCCGCAGCGAACAGCCAGTTGAGCGCGAAGCCGCGCCAGGGGAAGCGCGTCTCCACGAAATCGAGCAAAATCACTGCAATCGACCATAGCAGAACCGCCGATCCCAGCGGCTGACCACTGTAGAGATCGTCGAACAGGCCAAGTGGCAGGCCCGCCCAGACCGGGAAAATCCCCGGACGCAATTGTTCCCAGGCTACAAGCAGCAAGAAGCCGATCGGCGGCAGGATCGGCGCGGAGGCGACGACCGGCCACAGCGGACTGAGGCTGCCGAGCATGACCACCAGCCAGGGCACGGCCAGCGCCAGCAGCGGCGATGGCGCCCGGTTGATCCGCTTGCGGCCGATTTCGCGGATCGGCTTGGGCAGGGGCAGGGCCACTACTGGCCTCCAGCGGCAGCGGGCAGGGTCGGATCGGGCTTCGCCTCGTCCCATTGCGGCTCGACGACGACGAAATCGGTCGAGGCGGGATTGCTTAGCGGACGGGCAATAGCCCCGTCGCGGGTGGTTCGTGCCACCACGGCAATCGGAATGCCGGGGCGGAACAGACCGCCCGAGCCCGAGGTAACGAAGGCATCCCCGGCCTTGAGCGGGTTCACGCCTAGGCTCTGCAGCTTGAGGTGCACAGTCCCGTCCGGCTGCCCGACAGCGAGCGCAACGACCCCGTCTTTGGCGCGCCGCACCGGGATGATGCTTTCGTTATCGGTGATCAGCAGCACGCGCGCGCTGCTGCGCCCGACTTCCAGCACGCGGCCCACCAGCCCCAGCGGAGAGATCACCGGCATTCCGGGTGCAACGCCCTGACTGGTGCCAGCGCCGAGGATCGCAAAACGCCGCGTGCTCGATGCGCTCGACCCGATCAGCCGCGCCGACGCGACCGGCTTGGGTTCGGTCTGGGTCAGCTTGAGGAGCGCCCTGAGCTGGTTGTTCTCTTCGCGCAGCGCGTCGGCGGCAACTAGCTTGACCCTGGCCTCGGCGACTTCGCGTTCCAGCCGGGCCACCCGGCTGCCCTTGGTGAAGAAGGCGCCCAGCGACGCCAGCAGACCCTGGCTTTCCGCCCGCGCGCCCGCACCGGCCTCTCCGGCAGGAGCCGCAAGATCGGTCGCTGCAGTGCGCAGGCCCGAAAAAGCCGTGGCATCGCCCGTCGATGCGATCAGCAGCGCGCCGCCCGCGGCTGCCCCCGCAACCGCCAGCAGATAGTTCAGGAAGGTGCCGTATTGCGCCCTGCGGGAATGCCCCGGGCGCCGGCTCCCCGTCGGCGCCATGCACTTCGTCTCCTGTTCGGCGGAGTCATGCCCCGCCGGGCCTGGCTCAGGCGGTCATCAGCACGCCGCGATAGATCGGATCTTCCATAGCACGCCCCGTCCCGAGCGCCACACAGGACAGCGGATCTTCCGCAATGCTGACCGGCAGGCCGGTTTCCTCGCGCAGGTACTCGTCGAGACCATGGATCAGCGCGCCGCCGCCGGTGAGCACGATGCCCTGGTCGACGATGTCGGCGGCCAGTTCGGGCGCGGTATTTTCAAGAGCGATGCGCACGCCCTCGACGATTGCGCCGATGGGTTCGGACAGCGCCTCGGCGATGTTCGCCTGGGTGATGGTAATTTCCTTGGGCACGCCGTTGACCAGATCGCGGCCCTTGATCTGGATCGTTTCGCCGATCCCGTCAGCCGGAACCGTGGCGACGCCGTAATCCTTCTTGATCCGTTCGGCGGTGGCTTCGCCGATCAGCAGGTTGTGGTGGCGGCGGACATAGGAAACAATGGCTTCGTCCATCTTGTCGCCGCCGACGCGCACCGAAGTGGTATAGGCGAGGCCGCGCAGCGACAGCACCGCGACTTCGGTGGTCCCACCGCCGATGTCGACCACCATCGAGCCGACCGGTTCGGTCACCGGCATGTCGGCGCCGATTGCCGCTGCCATCGGCTCAAGGATCAGGAACACGGCGCTGGCGCCAGCGTTGGAGGCCGCGTCGCGAATCGCGCGGCGCTCGACCGAGGTCGAACCCGAAGGAACGCAGATGACGATTTCCGGCGGATTGAACATCGAGGTCCGCTTGCCATTCACCTTGCGGATGAAGTGCTTGATCATTTCCTCGGCGACTTCGATGTCGGCGATCACGCCGTCGCGCAGCGGGCGGATCGCCTCGATGCTGTCAGGGGTCTTGCCCATCATCATCTTGGCATCGTCGCCGACGGCCTTGACCTTCTTGATCCCGTTGATGGTTTCAATCGCCACGACGGACGGTTCGTTCAGCACGATCCCGCGATCCTGCACATAGACCAGGGTATTGGCGGTACCCAGGTCGATAGCCATGTTCTGGGAGCCGAATTTGAAAAGCCGGGAAAGGAACGAAGCCATTGAATAACCTGTTTTTATCTGGGCCCGAAGAGACGCGATTCGCCGCTTCTGCGGGCAGCGCGCCAGCGTGGAAGGCGGCTCCTTAGCGCAAGGCATGGGCAAAGGCCAAAAAATTGTTCGAAAAGCGGCGGCAGTTGCGCCCGTCCGTCTCGAATTCCCGGCACTTCATCGCTAGGAGACCCTGATGCCGACCATCCGCCGCCTGCCCGAAACGCTGGTCAACCGCATCGCGGCGGGCGAAGTGGTGGAACGCCCCGCCTCGGCGCTCAAGGAACTGGTCGAGAATGCACTCGACGCCGGCGCCGCGAACATCGCGGTGCGTCTTGCGGGAGGCGGGCTCGACGGGATCGAGGTGAGCGACGACGGCTGCGGGATGAGCCGCGCGGACATGGAGCTCGCGCTTGAACGCCATGCCACCTCGAAGCTGCCCGACGAGCACATCGAGCTGGTGGCAACGCTGGGCTTCCGGGGCGAGGCTTTGCCCTCGATCGGTTCGGTCGCCCGGCTGACCATCGAAAGCCGCGTGAGAAACGCCGGGGAAGGCTGGCGCCGGGTGATCGACCACGGCGCGCTCGCTTCCGAAGGGCCAGCCGCGCTTCCGCCGGGCACGCGGGTACGGGTGGAGGACCTGTTCGGCAAGGTGCCCGCGCGGCGCAAGTTCCTGCGCTCCCCCCGCAGCGAATACGCCGCCTGTCTTGATGTGGTCCGCCGCCTGGCGATGTCGCGGCCCGATGTCGGCTTCGTACTGGAACACGACGGTCGCCGCACCCTTGCCGTGCAGCCGGGCGAAGCGCTCGCCAGCCGGGTCGCCCAGCTCGTCGCGCGCGAACTGGCGGAAGACGGGGTGGCGATCGAGCTGGAGCGCGGACCTGCGCGGCTGACCGGGGTGGCCGGCCTGCCGACCTTCAACCGGGGCGTCGCCGACCACCAGTACCTGTTCGTCAATGGGCGCCCGGTAAAGGACCGCCTGCTGGTCGGCGCGGTGCGCGGCGCTTATGCCGACATGCTGGCGCGCGACCGCCACGCGGTGCTCGCGCTGTTCCTCGAGGTTCCGCCCGAAGAGGTCGATGTCAACGTCCACCCGGCCAAGACCGAAGTGCGGTTCCGCGATCCGGCCTTCATCCGCGGCTTCATCGTTTCAGGGCTGCGCCACGCGCTCGACAGCGAAGGGCGCCGCACCGCGCAGGCCCCCGCCGCACCGGCGATGGGCAACTGGCAAGCCGAACCGATCGCCCGCGCTCCTGCCTCGGCTTCGTCCCTGCCGTCGCTGTTTGCGCAGGGCAGCGGCGTGCGGGATGCAGGGCAGGCGTGGCGCGGCTACGAAGCGGCGATCCTTGCCCTGCCCGAGGCGCGGGCAGAAGCGGCCGAATTGGCACCCGAACCTGCGGTCAGCCATCCGCTGGGCGTGGCGCGCGGGCAGGTCGCCCAGACTTATATTGTCGCTGAGGCGGAGGATGGGCTGGTGATCGTCGACCAGCACGCCGCCCACGAACGGCTGGTGCTGGAGAGGCTCAAGGCTGCCGGTGCGCAGGGCCAGACGGCGGCAAGTCAGGCGCTGCTGATCCCGGAAGTCGTCGAACTGGACGAGCGCGACTGCGACCGGCTTGAAACAGCAGGCGCAACGCTGGCCGAATACGGGCTGGCGCTCGAACGGTTCGGTCCTTCGGCCATGCTGGTCCGTGCGGTTCCCGCCGCGTTATCGAGGGGCGACGTCCAGGCGCTGGTCCGCGATGTGGCCGACGACCTGGCCCAGAACGGCGCGGCGTTGCTGCTCGGCGAACGTATCGACCATGTCCTCGCAACCATGGCCTGCCACGGGAGCGTTCGCGCGGGCCGCGCGTTGTCCGTGGCAGAAATGAACGCCCTGCTGCGAGAGATGGAATGCACGCCCCGTTCCGGTCAATGCAACCACGGTCGCCCGACCTGGGTGAAGCTGGCCCACGCCGATATCGAAAAGCTGTTCGGGCGGCGCTGACCGTCGCGATCGCAATTGCGCTGACCAGCGCCTGCAACCAAAAGCCGAAGCGCGAGGACATCGGACCGAAAGCCGATGCCGCAGTGGCCCAGGTCGAACGGCTTCAGCGCGGCGCGCCGATAGCCGTGGCATTGCAGCCCGTCGGCCGAGCCGAGGCCCAGGCAGCGAAATTGCGCGATGCGGGTTGTTCGTTCACGCCGCGCGGCGCTGTTTCCCCGATCATGCTGTCGGACGCACGCGTTGCCGTGCTGCGCGCGGCGAATGCGGCCATGGTGATGGCCGTGGATCCCGGCGCAGCGGCCGAGCGCCCGCACTTCGTAGGCAAGACGCACACAGTGCGGATCGAGCGTGGAACCGGGCTAGGTTCGATACCGCGTGATGGCGGCGAGGGGTGGCAAGCGGTCCTGACCGTCGAGGACGCGGACCACCGGCCCGTCTACCGCGCCGAGGGCCTCTACGAATGCGGCGGTTGAGCGATCAGTTCCCGCGGACCCGGATCAGGCCGATCGACTTCATCGTGCAGACGAGCACCCCGTCCTGGTTGTAGACCCGCACCGCAGACTGGAAGCTGCCCATTTCGGGGCGCGACTGGCTCTGCTTCTTGGACAGGAGTTCGGTTTCGACACGCAGGGTATCGCCGGGATAGACCGGGCGCAGCCAGCGCAGTTCGTCGAGCCCCGGCGAGCCGAGCCCGGCCTGCTTGCGCTCGGTGATATTGTCCACCAGCATCCGCATGACCATCGCGCAGGTGTGCCAGCCGCTGGCGGAAATGCGCCCGAAATGGGTCTGCGCGGCAGCTTCGTCGGAAAGGTGGAAGGGCTGGGGATCATACTTGGAAGCGAACTCGATCACTTCCTCGCGGGTCACCTCATAGCGCCCAAAGGCGGCCGTGGTGCCGACTTGCAGATCCTCGAAATAGACCAGTCCGTCCTGTGTCATGCGCAGCGCCCCTCCAGCGATCCGTTTGCAACCGGTTGGTAATCGCCAGCGGGCGCGCAGTCCATGGCTGGTTGCTCAACCTTGTCCGGTCAGCATCCAGGCGGCCATCGCGAGCATCGCCAGGTTCTCGCTCAGCGACACGAAGCCCAGCGGCACCCGGCTACTGCCCCCGACGCACGCACACTTGATGTCGCGCTTCTGGACATAGACAGCGTAGAAGACGGAAACGGCCCCAATGGCACCGATGAATAGCGCCACGGGGATCGAAAGCCAGTCGAGCCAGTGCGCCGCCATCAGCGTTCCGGCGCCGAATTCCAGGAAGGGATAGGCGCGCGCATAGGGCACCCAGCGCCGTGCGAGCAGGTCATAGCCCAGGAACATGGTGGCGAAGCGGTCGAGGTCTTGCAACTTCAGCATGGCCAGGATCACCATCGCGAAGGCAACAAACCATTCCCCGGCGCGAACCGTGAAAATGGAGCCGAACGCCGCTGCGCTTGCCGCCAGCGCGAGCGCCGCAGCGGCAGCGAAGACCGCGAGCACGGGCACGTAACTGACAGCATCCGGATCTGCGATCGGCAGGCCGAGATGCCGCCGCAGGTCGTCATATCCGCCGATCCGCGCGCCGCCGATGAACACCTGCGGGGTGGTCTTGACCTCATGCTGCGCCTTGAAGGCGTCCGTCTGCTCCCGGGTGGTCAGCCAGTGATCCTCGACCGCGAAGCCGCGGCGCTTCAGCAGGTGAAGCGCTTTCAACCCGTATGGGCAAACGTGCGTGTCCATTACCATGCGGTAGAGGACGGCGGTGCGGGGAGTGGTCTGGTCGGTCATGGCGACTCGCGGTATACCATCCGTAACATGGTACGGAGTCAAGGAATGACGCTCACCATCTCGGAACTGGCGCGCGGCGGCGGTGTGGGCGTTGAAACCGTCCGCTTCTATCAACGCCGGGGGCTGCTGTTTGATCCCCGCCCCGGTGCGCTGCGGGGATCGGGACGCCGCCATTACGGCGAAGATGATCTGCGCCGCCTGCGTTTCATCCGCTCGGCTCAGCGGGCAGGCTTTACCCTTGAGGAGATCGGCGAGCTTATCGCACCGGACCGCACCCGGGCTGAGGCGCGCGCGCTGGCCGAGGCACGGATCGCGAAGCTCGATGAACAGATCGCCGAGCTGCAGTCAGCGCGCGAATGGCTGGGCACGCTCGCCAGCGAATGTGCGACCAGCGGGGAAGGGCCATGCCCGATCATCGCCGCTTTTGGTGATTGATCGCGCTGTGGCCCTTCCGCGACGCGTCAGACGTTGAACTTGAAGTGCATGACGTCGCCGTCCTGCACAACGTACTCCTTGCCTTCCTGGCGCAGCTTGCCCGCTTCCTTGGCGGCAGTTTCCCCGCCCAGCGTGACGAAGTCGTCATAGGCGATGGTTTCTGCCCGGATGAAGCCGCGCTGCATGTCGGAATGGATCTCGCCCGCCGCTTCAGGGGCCTTCGCGCCAAGATGCACCGTCCAGGCGCGGGCTTCCTTCGGGCCGACGGTAAAGAAGGTGATCAGGTGCAGCAGGTCGTAGCCCGAGCGGATCACGCGGGCGAGGCCGGTCTCATGGAGGCCCATTTCCTCGAGGAAGACCATCCGTTCCTCAGCGTCCATGCCGACCAGTTCGCTTTCGATCGCGGCGGAAACGATCACCGCGTTGGCGCCTTCGGCCTTGGCCTTTTCGAACACGCGGGCGGAAAACGCGTTACCATTGGCCGCGCTCTCTTCCTCGACGTTGCAGACATAGAGCACCGGCTTGGCGGTGAGCAGTTGGGCCTGATTGAACACCCGCAGCTCCTCTTCCCCCTCGGGACGGGCCAGTCGGGCGGGCTTGCCTTCGCGCAGCAGGTCGAGCGCGGGCTGAAGCACGGAGACCAGCAGCTTGGCTTCCTTGTCCCCTGCAGCGGCTTTCTTCTGGGCCGCAGGAACGCGCTTTTCCAGACTTTCGAGGTCGGACAGCATCAGCTCGGTCTCGACCGTCTCGGCGTCAGAAACCGGATCGACGCGGTTGTCGACGTGCTGGATGTCGTCGTTCTCGAAGCAGCGCAGGACATGGACGATCGCGTCCACCTCGCGGATGTTGCCGAGGAACTGGTTGCCCAGGCCTTCACCCTTGCTGGCGCCGCGCACCAGTCCGGCGATGTCGACGAAACCCAGCTGGGTGGGGATGATCTTCTGACTGCCGGCAATCTCGGCCAGCTTGTCGAGCCGGGGATCGGGCACACCGACATTGCCGACGTTCGGCTCGATCGTGCAGAACGGATAGTTCGCGGCCTGCGCCGCCTGCGTCTCGGTCAGCGCATTGAACAGCGTCGATTTGCCGACATTGGGCAGGCCCACGATCCCGCAACGGAAACCCATCTTGCACTCCAGTAAAGCTTGAGCGCGGCGCCATAACGCCCAAGGGCAGGTTTGGCCAGTTCCGCCTTTTCACCAAAACTTCACCGGCGAGCGGCTATTGCCTGCAACCATGAAAAAAGCTGCCTTGCTCCCGCTCGTCCTTCCCCTGGCCCTGGCGCTGAGCGCCTGCGGAAGCACTCCTGAGGAAGACCTTGCCAAGGCCCGCGCCGAGTTCGCGGCCCACGACTATGCCGCCGCGCGCGTACACCTGGCATCGGTCCTTGCTGCAAAGCCAGGTGATCCGGAAGTTCTCCTGCTCCAGGCCCGCACCTTGCTGGCGCTGGGCGATGGCGACGGTGCGGGCAGTACGCTTGAAATGCTTGCGACCAAGGCCCCGACCACGCCCGACCTTGCCGAACTGCGCGCCGAGGCAGCCTTGCTACGGCAGGTCCCCGATGTCGCGCTGGAGTTCATCAAGGACAGTTCCAGCCCCGAGGCGAGCCGCCTGCGGGGGATTGCAGCAATCCAGAAGGGCAGGCTGCCCGACGCCATTGCCGAGTTCCAGAAAGGCCTCGCGGCTGGCGGCAACGCCCGGCTGTTTGCCGACATGGGCCGCGTCCACCTGATGCAGGGCGATATGCCTGGCGCACTGGCGATGGTTGCCAAGGCCGCTGCGGCGGCGCCGGACGGGATCGACACGCTGCTGCTCGCCGCCCAGGTTTCGGTGCGGCAGGGCGATCTCAAGACCGGGCTGGAGCACTATACCCGCGCCTCTCGGCTCTACCCCACCAGCCTGGCAGCCCTGACCGGACAGGCAGCGGTCCTCGGCGATCTTGGCCGGACCAAGGAGCTCACCGAAGTCATCGCCCGCGCGGATGCACTGGCGCCGCGCAATCCGGCGGTCGTGTTCATCAAGGCGCGTGCCGCCGCCGATCGCAAGGATTGGGCTGCCGTGCGTGCCGCCGTGCAGCCCGTCGAAAGCACGCTTGCGGCCACCGATCCGCTCCGCGTGCTCTACGGCGAAGCGCTTCTGCGCATGGGGCAGGGCGAACTTGCACTGGCCCAGTTGCAACCGATAGTCCGCGCCAATCCCGCGCAGCGCGAGGCGGTGCGGCTGATGGCCGAAGCCCAGCTGGCGCGGGGCGATGCCGCAGGCGCGGTCGCGACGCTGCGCAGCCTCGCGGACAGTCCTGCGGCGCGCGGCGAGGATCTCGCCCTGATGGTCAAGGCCGCAAAAGCGGCGGGAGATCCGGACGCGGCAGGTTACGAGGCGCGCTCCCGACAGCCCCAGGCCCAGGCACTGGGCCGCGACCTTGCCGATGCCGACGCGGCGATGCGCGCCGGCAACTGGGCAGGGGCGGCGCAAGCCTATCGCAAGATCATGGCCGTTACCGACGGGCGTAATGTGATGGTGCTAAACAACTTCGCCTACGCCCAGACCATGCTGGGCAATCATGCCGAAGCGATCGAACTGGCGGACAAGGCGCTCAGCCTTGCGCCCGACAGTGCGTCAGTGCTCGATACGGCGGGTTTCGCCCGGCTCAAGGCCGGCGAGGATCTTGAAAAGGCGAAGAGCCTGCTGCGCCGTGCGGCCAAGCAGGCTCCCCAGAATGTCGCGATCGCCGCGCACCTGGCCGAGGCCGAGCGCGCGGGGCGCTAGGTTCAGGCCATCGCCAGAGCCGGCGCCTTGCGGCGGCGGCGCAGCAGCGCACCTGCTACCAGCCCGGCACCGAGCAGACCCAGCATGTCGGGCTCGGGAACCGGCGTGCCGCCCGACGTCGAACCGCCGGAAGTGCTCATGGTGCCAGCGCCGCTGGCCGAAGTGATGTTGCCCGCGCCCGCGACGGACTGATAGCGCACAAAGAAGTCGCTGAGCGTGAGCGAAGTGATCGGCTGCGAGAAGCTGAGCGTGAACGAACCGCTGCCGCTCACCCCATCGGTCAGCCCGCCGCTGCCACCGCCGGCGCAGCTGCCGGTCTGCGCATCCTTGAAGCAGACGTCGATCGTGCCGATCCCGTTGGGATAGTTCGAATTGAGCGTGGTATAGGAGAACGCACCGGTCGAGCTGGCGCCCGAGATGGTGGGATCGGTGTTGAAGCCGAAGCTCGACACCCGCGAATCCACCGGATCGGAGGTGGTGTTCGTCACGCTGTAGGTGAAGTTGTAGTCGTTGCCCGACACGCTGGTCAGGGTGAACGTGGTCTTCGCGGTCAGCCCGTCGATCACGGTCCCGCCCGAGAAACCGTTGTAGTTGAGGGTATAGCTCGTGCCGACCTTCGAAGCGTCAAGCGTAATCGCGTCGGCGAAGGCCGGGCTGGCAGCAAGAGCGGCTCCCGCAAGGGCCGTGGCGGCGAGGAAGGAACGGAATGCGTGCATGTCTACCCCCAGGGATGCAAACTGTGATTAACCCGCTTCTTCGCAAGGCGCGTGCCAATCCCCGTTACACGGGCATCACGGTGGTTAATGCCCAATCGGAAAGTAACGGATTGTAAGATTGCCCGACGTTTTCGGCCCCAGGTGGGTGCTGCGGGCGGAGGGCTTCAGTCCTGCAGCCGCAGGGCAACCTCGCTCATGAATCGCGCGTCATCGCTGCGCGCAAGCCAGTCCGCTTCGGCGGCAATCGTACCCAGCATGTCGGTAAGGTCGTCGATCTCGTTCTTGGCATAGTTGCCCAGGACATGGCCCGTTACCCGGTCCTTGTGTCCGGGATGACCGATCCCGATCCGGACCCGTCGAAAGTCCGGCCCGAGGTGCTGGTCGATCGAGCGCAGCCCATTGTGCCCGGCGGTTCCGCCGCCCCGCTTCACCTTGACCTTGAACGGCGGCAGATCGAGTTCATCGTGAAACACGGTGAGCGCATCGATGCCGAGCTTGTAGAAGCGCAGCGCCTCGCCCACCGCGCGGCCGCTTTCATTCATGTAGGTCGCAGGCTTGAGCAACAGCACCTTGTCGCCGCCGATGCGACCTTCCTGCAGCCAGCCCGAGAACTTCTTCTGGACCGGACCGAACCCGTGAACTTCGGCCATTGCATCAAGCGCCATGAACCCGACATTGTGCCGGTTCATGGCGTATTGCGTTCCCGGATTGCCGAGGCCGACCCATAGCTGCATCGGGACAATCAGGGCTTGAGGGTGTCTTGCAGGGCCTTGACCTGGACTTCTGAATTGTTGAGGCAGGCCAGCGTCTCAGCCGCCGTCTTGTCACGCGGAGCTGCCTTCATCGCATTGAAGATCGCTTCGCCGCGGCGCCCGCGGTAAGGATCGTTCGCGGCCATCGAAAGCCGGCCGAAATAGTATGCCAGGGCGCGATCGGCAGCGATCGCGCTGCCGGTCGATTTCGTCTTTACGTCCGGCGCCGAGGCCGGATCAGAGGCGCGTTTGAGCAGCAGGTTGCGGACATTCGAGAGCCGGACGATGCAGCCAAGGTCATCGATTTGGACGGGCACGGGCGCAGCGGACGGCGCAGCCCCGGGCTTTGCCCCTTGCGATTGCGCGGCGAGCGGTGCGGCCACAGATGCAGCGGCGACCAGTGCCAGGGCAGCGAACTTGTTCATCGAAACCTCCAAACGAAAACCGGGCCGCATCGCTGCGGCCCGGCTCGTGAATGGGCCATGAAGCCCCTTCGGGTCAACCGTTACGAAGCGCTCAGGCGCCGGCTTCGGTCTTGCTGTTGTCGCCTTCTTCGCTGCGCAGGCCCGAGGGGGCAACGATGGTGGCGATGGTGAAGTCGCGGTCGGTGATCGCGCTGGCGGCGCCTTCCGGAAGCTTCACGTGGCTGATGTGGATCGAATCGCCCACGTCGAAGCCGGTGACGTCGATCGCGATGTCATCGGGGATCTTGTCGGCAGCGCAGACCAGTTCCAGCTCGTGGCGCACGATGTTGAGCACGCCGCCGCGCTTGAGGCCCGGCGAGGCCGCTTCGTTGACGAAGATCACCGGCACTTCGACGTGGACCTTGGCGTCCTTCGACAGGCGCAGGAAGTCCGCGTGGAGCGGGCGGTCGGTGACGGGGTGGAAGGCAACGTCCTTGGGCAGCGTCCGCAGGGTCTTGCCGCCGACTTCCAGCTCGACGATCGAGTTGAAGAAGTGGCCGGTGCCGAGCTGACGGACGAGAAGCTTTTCCTCGACATGGATCGCCAGCGGCTCTTCATTGCCACCATAGATGACGGCGGGGACGCGGCCTTCACGACGCAGTGCACGGGAGGCTCCCTTGCCTGCCCGATCGCGCGTCTCGGCCGGCAGGTGCAGAGTATCGCTCATAGCATGTGCCTTTCGAATACGGATGTTTCAGTCATTTCTCCGCCACGCCTCCAGGGATGACCATGACGGGAAGCGCGGGCGGTTAGCGGCAAAGCGCCGGAAATGCAAGCCGCAAGGCCACCGTGAGCTCCGCTCTAGCGAAACCGGACCCAAAGATAGGTGCCGACCGCCGCCGCGAGCGATCCCAGCATCAGCATTACATGCGAGATCGGTGAAATCAGCCGGGCCATGGTCAGCACCTCTACTATCAGGGCAGAGGCGACCACCGTGTAGAAGCCAACGGTGTTGCCCCACAGGATCGCGCGCTCTTCAAGCTCGTCGACGGACCGATGGTGCCACAGTGCACCGATCAGGGTGAACAGGGCGATCACGACACCGAAAGCGATCGCGAAGGCGGGATCGATCTGCTTTGGACCAAGCCAGATGCTGCCGCCCAGCCCCTGCTTGACCGCAAACAGAATTCCAACCGCAGCCAGGCCCGGAACGAGCGCAGCCTGCCAGACGCGACGCTTGTGCAAGGATTCGCGGAGCTCTCCTTCGCCCCGAATGCTGGTCTTGTTACCGCTCATGGAAAACCTCCTCGATGGTAGCTTCAAACGTGCGGGCAATTCTGAAGGCCAGGCTGAGCGAGGGGTCGTGCTTGCCATTCTCGATGGCATTCACGGCCTGCCGCGATACGCCGATCCGGCCCCCGAGTTCAGCCTGACTCCAGCCCTGAGCCAGCCGCAGTTCTCTGACCCGATTGTTCAAGATCGATTCCTTTTGTCAGGTTTGCCTGACATAGGTGCCGAGCAAGACGATGTCAAGCAAACCTGACAAAAGTCACTGCACGCGCGTCACCTTCCAGCCCCGCGCGGTGAGCAATGCCGGCAGGCCTTTCGGCCCGGCCAGATGCATCGCGCCCACGGCAATGAATGGACGGGCGCCGCCGCGCAGCAAGGCATCAACCTGTCCGGTCCAATCGCGGTTGCGCGCGGCGAGCAGGGCTTCGTGGAGCTCCGGATCGGCGAGCATGCCTTGATGCGTCTCTCGCTCGAGCAGGGCCAGGTCGCCGCTTCCCCAGGCCGCGGCCAGTCGCTCCGTCTCGCCCGCAGCATCCTCCGCCCCGGCAAGGGCAAAGCCCAGCAACTGGCGCTGATCGGCCTCGGCAAGTGCATCGAACAGCCCCAGCTGCCGCGCCGCGCCTTCCAGCTCGATGACAGGCTTGCCCCGCATCGCCTTTGCCACCGCGCGGTCGATGCCATTGGCACTGTCAGACCCGCTACGCGCCTGCTGGACCTGCGCGAGGATCAGCGCCGCGGCCCAGCTTTCCGATCGGTCCAGCCGCTGCGCATCGATCCCTTCGCGCTTAACCAGCGCAGCCAGGCGAGGGCGGTCAGCCGCAGGCAGGCGCTGGGCCAGCGGGGGCAGCCCCGGGGTGGCATCGAGCCGCGCGAATTCATCGGAAATAGCCGCCTGGTTCTCGATGGCCGCAATCTCCATTACCAGCCGGTCCGCTCCGGCCATTGCCGCCTCGACGCGGGGGGAGCGCCAGTCGACCGGCTCAGGCAGGGCGTGGATCGTCCCGAACAGCCAGGCCTTCTCACCCTGCGGCCCGTCGACCTGCCACAGCGCGGGACGGACTTCGGCCGGACGCGCGCAGGCCGCCATAATCAGCACCAGCAGGAGTGCGAACAGCCCCCTACTGGACACGGGAAGCCGCGATTCCTGACTTGCCCAGCTGATCCTGCACGCTGCCCTTTCCGCCAAGATGACCCGCACCAACGGCCATGAAGACCACGCCCGGACGGTTCAGCCGGTTGCGGATCCACTCTGCCCAGGTCTTGTTGCGGTTGATCAGCAGCACCTGCGCCATGGCCGGATCGTCCTGTTCGGCATTGAGCAGCGTGGCAAGATGACCCGCATCGCCCTTCGTCCAGGCGCCGACCATCTCGGTCACGTCCTTGTCGAGACCCGGCAGCGCGTCGATCACGTCCATCAGGTACTTCTTCTGGACCTTCAGCGGAAAGGTGTTGAACAGGCCCAGCTGGTAATCGAGCGTTTCGAGGCCCGTGCGTGGACGCCCCGCCGCCTTGTTGCGGTCCGACAGTTCGCTTTCCACGCCGTGCTCGATGTCATAGCCCTTGCGCTGCAGCGGCACAGTGGTGAGCACCACCGCAGCATACCACGGCTTGAAGCGATCGAAGGCGGCAGGCGGCAGGCCATTCGCCCGCATCGCGGCTTCGAACTTGGTCCGTTCCTTGGCGGTCATCAAGCCCCGCAGCGATTGCCCGGCGGGCAGCATGCCGTACTTGAGCACCGCCGAACCGGCGGCGGATTCCTCCAGTTCGGGAATCTCGGTCACCAGTTCGCCCGAAGCCTCGAACGCGGTCGCCACCGCGCCGTCGTACCACTCGATCCCCTTGGGCAGCAGGTGGATCGTGCCGAACAGGTAGATCGTGGTGTCCTCATCCGCGACCTTCCACAGCGCCGGGCGCGCGGCCTCCGCAGCAGGCACGGCCTCGACCGGCTGGGGGGTGGGAAGCCGCTGCTGCGCCGAGGCGGGCAAGGCGATGGCAAGGGCCGAAAAGGCGGCAAGGAGAGCGGCAATACGGGGACGTAGTTTCATGACCATCTGTCTATCGGCGCAATTCCTCACAGTCGATGAACGAATTGCCTGCGCTGCCGCCCCGCTGGCGGTTGATTTGCGCGGCCCTTTGCCGCAAAGGCCCCGGCCATGAGCGAGACTGCCATGCCCCTGTCCTTCCAGGACATGATCCTGCGGCTCCATGCCTTCTGGAGCCAGCAGGGCTGCCTGATCCTGCAACCCTATGACATGCGCATGGGGGCGGGCACGTTCCACCCCGCGACCACGCTGCGCGCGCTGGGGCCAGAGCCGTGGAGCGCGGCCTATGTCCAGCCCAGCCGACGTCCGACCGACGGCCGCTATGGCGAGAATCCCAATCGCCTGCAGCACTATTACCAGTATCAGGTGATCCTGAAGCCGAACCCGGCGAACCTGCAGGAGCTCTACCTCGAAAGCCTCGCCGCGATCGGCGTGGACCCGCTGGCCCACGATATCCGCTTTGTCGAGGACGACTGGGAAAGCCCGACGCTGGGCGCCTGGGGGCTGGGCTGGGAAGTGTGGTGCGACGGGATGGAAGTCACCCAGTTCACCTATTTCCAGCAGGTTGGCGGGTTCGACTGCAAGCCCGTGGCGGGCGAACTGACCTATGGTCTCGAGCGTCTGGCCATGTACATCCAGGGCGTCGACCGGGTCTATGACCTGCGCTTCAACGATCACGGCGTCAGCTATGGCGACGTGTTCCTGAAGAACGAGCAGGAGCATTCGAAGTACAACTTCGAGGTCGCCGATACCGAGCAGCTGTTCCAGGGTTTCCGCAATGCGGAGCTGGAATGCCAGCGCTGCATCGATGCGCAGGTGCCGCTCGCAGCCTATGACCAGGCGATCGAGGCGAGCCACCTGTTCAACCTGCTCCAGGCGCGCGGCGTGATCTCGGTGCAGGAACGCGCCAGTTACATCGGGCGTGTGCGCGATCTGGCCAAGGGGTCGTGCCAGGCCTGGATCGAGAAGAACAAGGACGAATGGGCGGCGAAGTATCCGGAGTGGAGCCTTTGACCCCCCGCGCTTCACACCCACTTCGTCATCCTGAACTCGTTTCAGGATCCATGGCGCGGTTTGCGCCGAAGCGTCGGACCAAGGGGCTTCCGGCCCGATGGACACTGAAACAAGTTCAGGGTGACGGATCTGTCTTCTGCGGGGTAGCGCTCGATGTCTGATTTCCTTCTCGAACTGCGCTCCGAGGAAATCCCGGCGCGGATGCAGGCCGATGCCCGGACCCGCTTGCAGCATGCCTTTGCGCAGATGATGCTCGAAGCGGGCATAAAGTTCGACGAAATGGTTACTTGGACAACGCCAAGGCGCCTCATATTGATTGCTCGCGGACTACCAGACCGAACAGAAGCAGTTCGTGAGGAAACAAAAGGTCCACGGACAAGCGCGCCTGATCACGCTTTGGACGGGTTCCTGCGCAAAACCGGGCTTGGCAAAGATCAATTGATTGAGCGGGATGGTGTCTATTACGCCATCGTTGAGAGGCCCGGTCGCAACGTAAAGGAAGTCCTTGCCGAGGCCATCCCTGCCATCGTCCGCACCTTCGGTTGGCCCAAGTCGCAGCGCTGGGGCGCGGCCTCGATCAGCAGCGAAAGCCTGCGCTGGGTGCGCCCGCTGTCCGGAATCGTCGCGATCCTGGGCGAGGAACTGGTCGAATGCGAAGTCGGCGGGATCGCCTCGGGCTATGCCACCAAGGGCCACCGTTTCCATTGCCCGGGCGAAATCACCATCGGCAGTGCCGCCGACTATCAGGACAAGCTGCGCGCCTGCCACGTGATCGTCGATCATGAGGAACGCCAGAACCTGATCCGCGAAGGCGCGCGCGCCGCTGCCGCCGCCGAGGGCCTGACCCTGATCGAGGACGAAGGCCTGGTGATCGAGAATGCCGGTCTTACCGAATGGCCGGTGCCGCTGCTCGGCCGGTTCGACGAGGACTATCTGGAAGTCCCGCCCGAAACGATCCAGCTGACCGCGCGGACCAACCAGAAGTATTTCGTGTGTGAAAAGGACGGCAGCCTGGCCAACGCCTTCGTCTGCACCGCGAACATCACCGCCGCCGATGGCGGTACGGCAATCGTCGCAGGCAACCGCAAGGTCTTGGCTGCGCGCCTGTCCGACGCCAGCTTCTTCTGGCAGCAGGACCGCAAGAAGACCCTGTCGCAGCACGCCGAGGGGCTCAAGCGGATTACCTTCCACGAAAAGCTCGGCACCGTGGCCGACAAGGTGGAGCGGGTGGCGAAGCTCGCTCGCTGGCTGGTCGAACAGGGCGTGGTCAAGGGCGCCAGCGCCGACGAGGCCGAACTCGCCGCGCGCCTGTGCAAGGCCGACCTCGTCACCGAAATGGTCGGCGAGTTCCCCGAACTGCAGGGCCTGATGGGCGGGTACTACGCCCGCGCGGAGGGCCTCAGCGATGCCGTCGCCGACGCGATCCGCGATCACTACAAGCCGGTCGGGCAGGGCGACGAAGTCCCCAGTGCGCCGGTTACCGTGGCCGTGGCGCTGGCGGACAAGCTGGATACGATCCGCAGCTTCTTCGCCATCGACGAGAAACCGACCGGTTCCAAGGACCCCTTCGCTCTGCGCCGCGCCGCGCTGGGGATTATCCAGATCGTCACCGCCAATGGCCTGCGCATGGGCATTGGCGAGGGTGATCTTCTCGCCTTCTTCGCCGACCGCCTCAAGGTCCAGCAGAAGGAAGCAGGCGTTCGCCACGATTTGATAGACGCGGTCTTCGCGCTGGGCGGTGAGGACGATCTCGTCCGCCTGCTGGCCCGCGTTCACGCGCTCCAGGCATTTGTCGGGACCGAAGACGGCACCAACCTGCTTGCCGGGTACAAGCGCGCCGCGAACATCCTCAAGAAGGAAGAGTTCGAGGAAGGCGTTTCCAACCCGGACCAGGAACCCGCCGAGGCCGCGCTTGTCGCCGCGCTCGATGCAGCCGAACCGCGGGCTGCCGCCGCCATCGAGGCGGAGGACTTCACCGCTGCGATGGCTGCGCTCGCCACGCTGCGCACTGCCGTCGACGCGTTCTTCGAAACGGTCACGGTCAACGACGCCGACCCGGTGAAGCGGGCCGCGCGGCTCGGGCTGCTTTCCCGCTTCCGTGTTGCAGTGCACAAAGTGGCTGACTTCTCGCGCATCGAAGGCTAGGAACCGCCCCCGGACCGGGGCGGCACCGGCATCGACTCGGCCTTTCAGGGATGATTCTACCCATGACTGCATACGTATTCACTTTCGGTGGTGGTGCTTCGAACGACGATCCGCGCAGCCGCGACAAGACGGTTGTCGGGGGCAAGGGCGCGAACCTGGCGGAGATGGCGGGGATCGGCCTGCCGGTGCCCCCGGGTTTCACCATCACCACCGAAGAATGCGTGCGCTACCTCGCCGAAGGCGGCGACTTTTCGGACAGCCTGCGCGCCGAAGTTGCCAAGGCGCTGACCCATATCGAACGCGCGGTGGGCAAGAAGTTTGGCGATCCGGCCAACCCGCTGCTGGTCTCGGTCCGCTCGGGCGCGCGGGTCTCGATGCCGGGCATGATGGACACGGTGCTGAACCTCGGCCTTAACGATGTGACGGTGGAGGGGCTTGCCGCCTCGTCTGGCGACGCGCGGTTCGCCTGGGACAGCTACCGCCGCTTCATCCAGATGTATTCGGACGTGGTGCTGGGCCTCGACCACCACCTGTTCGAGGACGCACTGGAAATCGCCAAGGAAGACAACGGCTTCTACGCCGATGTCGAAATGGGCGAGGAGCACTGGCGCGCGCTGGTCGCCGAATACAAGGCGATCGTGGTGAAGGGCCTGGGCCGCGAATTCCCGCAGGACGTGAACGAGCAGCTGTGGGGCGCGATCCGCGCGGTGTTCGACAGTTGGGATTCCGACCGCGCCAAGGTCTATCGCCGGCTCAACGACATCCCGGGTGACTGGGGCACGGCGGTTAACGTTCAGGCCATGGTCTTCGGCAACATGGGCGACACCAGCGCCACCGGCGTTGCCTTCACCCGCGACCCTGCCACCGGCGAGCGCGCCTATTACGGCGAATGGCTGATCAACGCCCAGGGCGAGGACGTGGTCGCCGGCATCCGCACCCCGCAGTACCTGACCAAATCCGCGCGCGAGCGGGCGAACGCCAAGCCGCTGTCGATGGAAGAGGCCATGCCCGAGGCTTACGGCGAGCTCGCGGCAGTCTTCGAACTGCTCGAGAAGCACTACCGCGAGATGCAGGACATCGAATTCACGGTCGAACGCGGCAAGCTGTGGATGCTCCAGACCCGCACCGGCAAGCGCACCGCCAAGGCGGCGCTGCGCATGGCGATCGACATGGTGGGCGAGGGGCTGATCGACGAGGCGACCGCTATCCGCCGCGTCGATCCGATGGCGCTCGACCAGCTGCTACACCCGACGCTCGACCCCGAGGCGGTGCGGGACGTGCTGGCGAAGGGCCTGCCCGCCAGTCCGGGCGCAGCCTCCGGCGCCATCGCGCTTGATGCCGACACGGCAGAACGCCGCGCCGCAATTGGCGAAGCGGTGATCCTGGTCCGCGTTGAAACCAGCCCGGAGGACATCCACGGCATGCACGCCGCGAAGGGTATCCTCACCGCGCGCGGCGGCATGACAAGCCACGCCGCCGTGGTGGCGCGCGGGATGGGCCGTCCCTGCGTTTCGGGCGCCTCGGCGCTGACCATCGACATGAACAGCCGCACCCTGAAGATCGGCAACCGCGAGCTGAAGGAGGGCGATCTCATCACCCTCGACGGTGCCAGCGGCGAAGTGATGGCCGGACTCGTTCCCACCATCGAGCCGGAGCTGGTCGGCGATTTCGGCACCCTGATGGAATGGGCCGACAAGCACCGCCGGATGAAGGTGCGCACCAATGCCGAAACCCCCGAGGACTGCCGCACCGCGCGCCAGTTCGGGGCCGAGGGCGTGGGCCTTTGCCGCACCGAGCACATGTTCTTTGACGCAGGGCGCATCGCCGCTGTGCGCCAGATGATCCTGGCCGATGACAGCGCCGGGCGCCGGGCCGCGCTGGCCAAGCTGCTGCCCGAACAGCGCGCCGATTTCCACGCGATCTTCGAGGTCATGGCCGGCCTGCCGGTGACGATCCGCCTGCTCGATCCGCCGCTCCACGAATTCCTGCCGCAGGGCGAGGAAGAGTTCGCCGAGCTTTCGGAAACGATCGGGGTCGGCATCGAACACCTCAAGCGCCGCGCGGCCGAGCTGCACGAGTTCAACCCGATGCTGGGCCATCGCGGCTGCCGACTGGGGATCACCTTCCCGGAAATCTACGAGATGCAGGCCCGCGCGATCTTCGAGGCTGCTTGTGATGTTGCTGCGCAAGGCGGCGAGGCTCCGGTTCCGGAAGTGATGGTGCCGCTGGTTGCGACCAAGCGCGAGCTGGACATCCTCAAGACGCTGATCGACCGCACCGCGCAGGAAGTCTTCGCCGAGAAGGGCCGGACGCTGAAGTATCACGTCGGCACGATGATCGAACTGCCCCGCGCTGCGCTGATGGCGGGCGAAATTGCCGAGGTGGGCGAATTCTTCTCGTTCGGCACCAACGACCTCACCCAGACCACGCTGGGCGTCAGCCGCGACGACGCGGCGAAGTTCCTGGTTCCCTACGTGGAGCAGGGCATCTTCGCGCGCGATCCGTTCGTCAGCCTTGACGTGGAAGGCGTCGGCCAGCTGGTCGAGCTCGCTTCGGAACGCGGCCGCAAGACCCGGCCCGACATCAAGCTGGGCATTTGCGGTGAACATGGCGGCGACCCGGCCTCGATCGCATTCTGCGAGCAGGTCGGGCTCGACTACGTCAGCGCCTCGCCGTTCCGCGTGCCGATTGCCCGCCTTGCTGCGGCGCAGGCGGCGCTGGGGAAGTAGGTCTTAGCGGCGCCAGCCGCTGAGCGTCAGGATCTCGAAGCGCTCGATCGTGCCTTTGCCAAAGGCCCGTGCTGCCCGGTCCCGGGCCGCGCGGGTTAAGGGCGCGCCGTGGCGTTCAAGCACATTGCCCAGCGCCTGATCGCGCAGGTCTGAGATGAGGCGGTCGAGGCTGGAGAAGCGCACTTCCAGCGTGCGGCTGTCGACCACCGGATCGGCCCAGCCCGCGCGCTGGAGCAGTTGCCCGCCGGCGCGCACATCCACCGCCGGATGCAGGCGGGGGGCAGGGCGGTCACCGTCCGCCTCCAGCATTGCCCCGCGCAGGGCGGGCAGGCTGCCCGCGCCCACCAAGCT
The DNA here is from genome assembly GCA_041912655.1 of Novosphingobium sp. Taxonomy (GTDB): domain Bacteria; phylum Pseudomonadota; class Alphaproteobacteria; order Sphingomonadales; family Sphingomonadaceae; genus Novosphingobium. The sequence continues at coordinate 28,479 of JAYRMP010000002.1, forward strand.
GGCGAGGGCCAGTCCGCCCGGAGCGAGCGCGCGGTTCAGGTGGATAAGTGCGCCCGGCAGGTCGTTGACCGTATCCAGCGTGCCAAGACTGGCAATCAGGTCGTAGCCATTGGCGGGGTAGGGGCGTTCCTCGTCAAACCCCGATGCCGGATCGACCTCCTCTACCGCGCACCCCTGGGCCGTCAGCGAGGCTGCCAGCGCGCCGGTCCGGTCGCCGATGACCAGCGCCCGCGATGGTTCGTGGCGCAGGAAGCCGAGGCGTTCGATTACGTCCTCGACCATGTCGTCCAGCATGTAGCGCGCGGCGTCGGCAGCTTGCTGCCGGGTGAGGGCGCGGCGCCGGGCGGCAAGGCGGCGACGGGGCTCGAAAATCATCGGTGGGGTAGAGGCCATGGCGCCAGCACCTGCCTTGCGCGGCGGCGCGGTGCAAGCGATACCCGGTGGCGATGCAGGTTCACCCGCTCCTCGCCCCGGTTGCCGACCTGGTCTATCCGCCGCGCTGTCCGCTGTGCGGGACGGCGATCGCGGCGCAGACTGGGCTGTGTGCTTCCTGCTGGGGCGAGCTCGCGATTCCGGGAGAGCCTTGCTGCACGGCCTGCCAGCGTCCCTTTCCAGATGGCATGGCAGCGAACTCGCTGTGCGCCCCGTGTCTGGCCGACCCACCCCGGCATGACGGCGTGGCGGCCGGGACGCTTTACAACGAGGCTTCGCGCAAGCTGGTCCTGGCCTTCAAGCATGGCCACCGGATCGCCATGGCGCCGATGCTTGCCCGGCTTATCGCCGCGCGCCTGCCTGCCGAAGTGGGGTCAGGATGGACCATGGTGCCGGTGCCGCTGCACCGCTGGCGGTTGTGGCGGCGCGGCTTCAACCAGGCGGCGCTGCTGGCCCTCGAACTGGCGCGTCTGCGCGGCGCGGAACTGCTGGTCGACGGACTGGAGCGTCGCAAGCAGACCCCGTCGCTGGGCGGGCTGGGCAAGGCAGCGCGGGCGCGCGCACTCAGCGGTGCGATCGTGGCTAACCCGCGTCGGGCGGATCGCCTGCGAGGAGCGAAGCTGGTGCTGGTCGACGATGTCCTGACCAGCGGCGCGACCAGCCATGCCTGCGTTGCAGCTCTGAAGCGCGCTGGGGCGGAAAAGGTGGTGATCGCCTGCTTTGCCCGGGTGCTCGACGAGGCGCTCGATCTGGTGTGACAACCACAAACGGAAACGCCCGGACCAAAGGCCCGGGCGTTCGCGTGACGAAACTCTGGGGCGCTGCTTACGCAGATGGCAACCCCCCTTCGGTTGCCGCGCCCAATCCCTCATGCGGTTGCCCTTTTCGGGCCTTGATCGTTCCCTGAACCCGGCCATTGCGCTTGTTGCGCTGCTGGTCTGGCAGGCGGTTTGACCGCGTGAGCGGCTTTCCGCGAAACCGGGCGCAATTGGAAGCGGGAAGGCAAACCGGGGCAGATTTTGCTCGACACATGTGGTTATCCTGCAACAAGCACCCGTCATGACTTTACCCGATCCCCAGACCGACCGCGAACAGGGCAGCCTGTTCCAGCCCAAGTTCGATGCCAGCGGCCTGCTGACGGCAGTCGCCGTAGATGCGTCAAGCGGTGCCGTGCTGATGCTGGCGCACATGGACGTGGAGGCGCTGGCGAAGACCCGCGAGACTGGCCTTGCCCATTTCCATTCCCGTTCGCGTGGGCGGCTGTGGATGAAGGGTGAATCCTCGGGTCACGTCCTCAAAGTCGCGGAAATCCTCGTCGATTGCGATCAGGATGCGCTCGTGTTGCGGGTCACTCCGGCGGGACCGGCTTGCCACACCGGAGCGACGAGCTGCTTCTACCGGCGGCTTGCTGGCGATTCGCTGGTTCGGGCGGACAGTTGACGCTTACGTAAAGGGAAGTTATACGCGGCGGCATGGAACTGCTAGCCGCCAATCCTGCCGCGCACGAAGGTGCGCACCTCGATCGCCCCGACGCGCTCCAGCGCGAAACCTTCACCATCTCGGACCTTACCGCCGAGTTCGGGGTAACCGCCCGCGCCTTGCGCTTCTATGAGGACGAAGGGCTGATCTCGCCCACCCGCATCGGGCTGTCTCGGGTGTACTCCAAGCGCGACCGCGCACGACTCGCCTGGATCATGCGGGCCAAAAACGTCGGTTTCAGCCTGACCGAGATCAAGGAGATGATCGATCTCTACGATCTGGGCGATGGCCGCGCCGAGCAGCGCCGCGTTACCATCGCGCGCTGCCGAGAGAAAGTGGCGCGGCTCACCGCGCAGCGCGACGATATCGATGCCGCGATTGCCGAGCTGACCGATTTTATCGCCATGGTTCAAAACGTCGATCCGGCCGCGCGCGCCTGATCCGCCAACCCCAAGGATTTACCCCATGCCCGTCTATAAGGCGCCGACCCGTGATACCCGCTTCGTGCTCAACGAAGTGCTCAAGATCGAAGCCTATGCCGCGCTGCCGACGTTCGAGAACGCCAGCGCCGACATGGTCGATACCGTGGTGGAAGAATGCGGCAAGTTCGCCGCCGAAGTGCTCGCCCCGCTCAACCCGGTGGGCGACAAGGAAGGCTGCACGCGGAATGCGGACGGTTCGGTGACGACACCGACCGGCTTCAAGCAGGCCTTCGACCTCTACCGCGAATCCGGCTGGGGCACGCTGTCTTCGCCTGCGGAATTCGGCGGGCAGGGCATGCCCCACGTGCTTGGCTTCGTGGTCGAGGAATTCGTCGCCACGGCCAACCACGCCTTCGGGATGTACCCGGGCCTGACCAACGGCGCGGTTTCGGCGATCCTCGCCAAGGCCTCGCCCGAGCTTCAGGCGAAATACCTGCCCAAGATGGTCAGCAATGAATGGCTGGGCACCATGAACCTGACCGAGCCGCATTGCGGCACTGACCTTGGCCTGATCCGCACCCGCGCGGTGCCGCAGGCGGATGGCAGCTACAGCATCACCGGGACCAAGATCTTCATTTCGGCGGGTGAGCATGACCTGACCGACAACATCATCCACCTCGTGCTTGCCAAGACCCCTGACGCGCCGGAGAGCAGCAAGGGCATCTCGCTGTTCATCGTCCCCAAGGTGCTGGTCAACGACGACGGCTCGCTGGGGGCGCGCAACGCGGTTTCGTGCGGCGCGCTTGAACACAAGATGGGCATCCACGGCAATGCCACCTGCGTGATGAACTATGACGGGGCCAAGGGCTGGCTGGTCGGCGAAGAGAACAAGGGCCTCGCCGCCATGTTCATCATGATGAACGCGGCGCGCCTTGGCGTCGGCATCCAGGGCCTCGCCCAGGCCGAAGTCGCCTACCAGAACGCCGTCCGCTACGCGCAGGACCGGCGCCAGGGCCGCGCCTTGACCGGCGCGCAGGACCCGCAGGAAAAGGCCGACATGCTGTTCGTCCACCCTGACGTGAGGCGCATGCTGATGGACGCCAAGGCCTTTACCGAGGCGATGCGCACCTTCTACCTGTGGGGTGGTCTGCTGGTCGATCTCAGCCATAAGGCACCCAGCGAGGAAGAGCGCCAGCTGGCCGATGACATGATCAGCCTGCTCACCCCGGTGCTCAAGGGCTATGGCACCGACAAGGGTTTCGACACCTGCGTCAACATGCAGCAGGTGTTCGGCGGCCACGGCTACATCGAGGAATGGGGGATGAGCCAGTTCGTCCGCGATGCGCGCATTGCCCAGATCTACGAAGGCGCGAACGGCGTTCAGGCGATGGACCTTGTGGGCCGCAAGCTGGCGCTGAACGGCGGCCGCGCGGTTCAGGCCTTCTTTGCCGAGGTCGACAAGGCCTGCACTGAAGCAAAGGAAAATCCCGCCCTGGCCGGCCTCGCCGCCGGGGTCGAGAAGGCCAATGGCGAGCTGAAGGCCGCGACCATGTGGTTCATGGCCAACGGCATGACCAACCCCAACAACGTCGGCGCTGGCGCGCACCATTACATGCACATCATGGGTATCGTCGCGCTCGGCCTGATGTGGCTCAAGATGGGCAGCGCCGCTTCTGCCGCATTGACGGCGGGCGCGGAGGACAAGGCGTTCTACGAAACCAAGCTGACCACCGCGCGCTATTACGGCGAGCGCTTCACCCCCGATGCCGGCGCGCTACGCCGCAAGATCGAGGCGGGCAGCGAAGCCATGATGGCCCTGCCGGTGGAAGCCTTCGCCACGGCGTGAGGTTCCGTCGTCCCGGGCTCGACCCGGGACCGCTGGCGGTTGCGAAGCCGCGACGGAGGTGTGTGGAGCCCCACTCCCTCACTCTTCTGCATGTTGGCCGAGGAGAGCTGGTTATTCGATTGCCAGCGGTCCCGGGTCAAGCCCGGGACGACGGCGAATGCGGGCTGTCAGCCAAACAATTCGTCGAACAACTCCAGCGTCGCCGCCCAGCTCTGGCGGTCGGCGCTGGCATCATAGGCCACCGCCGCCATGCAGCGCGCGTCGCTCGCGGGGTCGGTGAAACCGTGCCTTACCCCGCTGTAGGAATGGAAGTGCCAGGCGTTACCCACCGCGTCCATCTCCTCCCAGAAAGCCAGCACCTGATCGCGCGGCGCCATCGAATCGGCATCGCCGTGGCAGACGAGGATGCGTCCACCGAAGCCCTGGTCCGCGCGGCGGTCGGTGGTCAGCAGGCCGTGATAGCTCACCACGGCGGCGAGGGGAGCGCCAATGCGCGCCAGTTCCAGCACGGCCTGACCGCCCATGCAGTATCCGATGGCGGCAAGCGGCAGCCCTTCTGCCGCCGGATGGCCGCGCAGCGCCTCCACCCCGGCCAGCAGCCTTGCGCGGTAATGGTCGACATCGGCCCGAAGCGCTTCCGCCAAAGGCCGTGAGGCCTCGAAGCTTTCCACCGGCTGGCCATAGAAGTCCGCGATCAGCGCGACATGGCCCTGCTCGGCCAGCATGGCCGCGCGGCGTTCGATCGCGGGCAGGACATTGGCGATGGTCGGGAATACCAGCACCGCCGCGCGGGCCGCACCGACCGGGCGGGCGAGCCACCCGGTCAGCGCAGTGCCACGGTCCGAATAGTCGACCCGCTGGAGGCCGCTCATTCGGGCAGGAAGTCCGGCACCGAGAGATAACGCTCGCCGGTGTCGTAGTTGAAGCCCAGAACACGGCTGCCGGCAGGCAGCTCCTTCAGCTTCTGGGCAATCGCTGCGAGCGTCGCGCCCGAGCTGATTCCCACCAGCATGCCTTCCCTGGTGGCGCACAGGCGTGCCATTTCCTTGGCATCGGCGGGATCGACCTGGATCGCCCCGTCGATTGCCTGGGTGTGGAGATTGGCTGGGATGAATCCGGCGCCGATGCCCTGGATCGGGTGCGGGGAAGGCTGCCCTCCGGAGATGACCGGCGAAAGCGTCGGTTCGACCGCGAAGGCCTTCATCGCGGGCCACTTGGCCTTCAGTGCTTCGGCGCAGCCGGTCAGGTGACCGCCGGTGCCGACACCGGTGATCAGCACGTCGATCGGGCTGTCGGCGAAGTCGCTGAGGATTTCCTGCGCGGTGGTGCGGACGTGAACGTCGATATTGGCATGGTTTTCGAACTGCTGCGGCATCCACGCGCCCGGGGTGGAGGCGACGAGTTCATGTGCGCGCTCGATCGCGCCTTTCATGCCCTTTTCACGCGGGGTGAGGTCGAAGGTCGCGCCATAGGCGAGCATCAGGCGGCGACGCTCGATCGACATCGATTCGGGCATCACCAGCACCAGCTTGTAACCCTTGACCGCGGCGACCATGGCCAGGCCAATGCCGGTGTTGCCGCTGGTCGGCTCGACGATGGTGCCGCCGGGCTTGAGGCTGCCGTCACGCTCTGCCGCCTCGATCATGGCGAGGCCGATGCGGTCCTTGATCGAGCCGCCGGGATTGCCGCGTTCGGCCTTCACCCAGACCTCGTGGTCCGGGAACAGGCGCGAGAGGCGGATGTGGGGAGTGTTGCCGATGGTGGCGAGGATGCTGTCTGCCTTCATGAGACTTCTTCCTTGTTGCGGTATTGCGGGGCGAAGGTCTTCGCCCGCTTGAGCTCGGGGAACAGGACGGTCCAGATCGCAGTGACCACGATAGCCCCCACGCCGCCAAGCGCAACCGCTGCGACTGGCCCCAGGAACGCAGCCGCCAGGCCGGATTGCATCTCGCCCAATTCATTGGAGGCCGAGATCGCCAGGCCCGAGATCGAGGAAACCCGCCCGCGCTTGTCGTCCGGGGTGTTGAGCTGGACCAGCGTATTGCGCACGAACACCGAGATCCCGTCCGCCGCGCCCAGCACGGCGAGCGATCCCAGCGAGAGCAGGAAGCTGGTGGAAAGCCCGAAGACCAGCGTCGCCAGGCCATAGACCGCCACCGCCCAGAGCATCTTCGCCCCGACATTTTGGGCGATTGGGCGGAAGCCGAGGTAGAAGGCCACCATAGCCGCGCCGAGGGCCGGTGCGCCGCGCATCATGCCCAGCATTTCCTCGGGCGAAAGGCCGAAGCTACCCGCCGGCAGGACATCATATGCGAATGCCGGGAGCATCGCTGTTGCCCCGCCGAGCAGGACCGCAAACAGATCGAGCGTAACGCAGCCGAGCAGGAAGCGTTCATGCCACACGAACTTCGCGCCATCAGCCATCAGCTTCAGCGGCGGTTCCTTGGCGGCAGCAGGCGGAGCGCGGTGGCGGATCGCGAGGACTGCGCCAATGCTCAGCAGCAGCACCACGGCGGCGTACCAGTAGGGCAGGGCCGGATCATGGGCGAGCATGAAGCCGCCCAGCGCGGGACCGATTACCGCACCCGCTTGCCAGGCGATCGAACTGATCGCGATGGCCTTGGGCAGCAGGGGCGCGGGCACAACGTTGGGCGTGATCGCGCTGACCGCCGGGCCGATGAACACGCGCGCTGCGCCATAGACCGCCGCCATGGTGAACAACAGCGGCAGCGAAAGCACGTCCAGCGTATTGGCCAGGGCGAGGACCAGCCCGATCAGCAGGTCGATGCCCGTAGCCGCCGCCGCGACATAGCGCCGGTCGAGCCGGTCGGCGACCAGTCCCGCGACCGGGGTCAGCAGCATGAAGGGAATGAACTGGACCAGTCCCAGCACGCCCAGCAGGAACGCGGCCTCGGCCTTGTCCATCCCGTAATCGACGCGGGCGCTCTGATAGACCTGTGCGCCGATCACGACGACCATCGCGTTGGTTGCACTGACCGAGAAGAACCGGGTCAGCCAGATCAAGCGGTAGTCACGGACGTGCAGGGGATGGGTCGGTTCGCTCACCCTGCAGCAATGGCAGCGCCATCGGCGCTTGCCAAGGTCACCGCTGCTTTTGAAGCGGAAACCGGCGCTTTAGCTCAGCGCGGACGGCGCAGGCGAGGATTGGGCTGGAGAGTGTCGATCAGTTGCATGAAGTCATCGAGTCGGATGATCCGTTCGAACTGGAAGCCGGCGCGCTCGGCAGTGGCCCAGATCAGATGCGCCTCGATCCGGCCGACGATCGGCAGGCGGATGACCACACGCTCCCCGCGCGACATGTCCAGCGCCCCATTGACCATGAAGCCATGCGCCGAAAGATTGACGATCTGCATGTGGACGTCGCCCAGCTGGCGATGTTCCCCGATGACTTTGTGGTCAACAGGATGACGCGCCGCGCGGCGCAGATCGGTAACAGTCAGTTGAGCCCCAGAACCCATTGGCCGGCCTCGCCTCCAAGCAATCTCACGGTTTACCCATGATGGGCGGGAAAGCCGAACAAACGGTAAACCGGAAAAATCTTGCAGGTTATCAGGCAGAAACTGGCCGCAGGACGCCGTGCTTTTTCTTGCCGGCCGAGATCCGAACTTCGTTGCCGCCCGGAATGTGGAAGGCCTCGTCGGCGATTCCCGCGCCGTCGATCCTCGCACCTCCGCCCGCGATCAGGCGCTTGGCCTCGCCCCGGCTCGCCGCAAAACCGATCCCGACGAGCGCTTCGATCAGGCCCAGGCCTTCGGCGGGGAGGGGAAACTCCGGCAGGTCCTGGCCCACGCCGCCACCGGCAAAGGTCGCTGCGGCAGTGGCTTCGGCGGCACGGGCCGCCTCGTCGCCGCGGCACAGGCGCGTCACTTCATTGGCCAGCACAACCTTGGCGGCATTGATCTCGCTGCCCTGCAGCGCTTCGAGCCTGGCGATCTCGTCCAGCGGCAGGTCGGTGAACAGGCGCAGGAAGCGGCCAACGTCGCGGTCGTCCGCGTTGCGCCAGTATTGCCAGAAATCGTAGGCCGGAAGCTGCTCTTCGTTGAGCCAGACCGCGCCGGCGGCGGTCTTGCCCATCTTTGCTCCGTCGGCGGTGGTCAGCAGCGGCGTAGTCAGGCCGAACAGCTCGCGCGATTCCATGCGTCGGGTCAGTTCGATCCCGTTGACGATGTTGCCCCACTGGTCGCTTCCGCCCATCTGCAACCGGCAATCGTGACGCAGCGCCAGTTCCCGGAAATCGTAGGCCTGCAGGATCATGTAGTTGAATTCGAGGAAAGTCAGCGGCTGCTCGCGTTCAAGCCGCAGCTTGACCGAATCGAAGGTCATCATTCGGTTGATCGTGAAGTGCGGGCCAACCGTGCGCAGCAGTTCGATGTACCCGAGTTGGCTGAGCCATTGATCGTTATCGACCATGATCGCGTCGGTCGGGCCGTCGCCGAAGGTCAGCAGCTTTTCGAAGACGGTGCGGATCGAGGCGATGTTGCTGCTGATCAGCTCGGGCGTCAGCATCCGGCGGCTTTCGTCCTTGCCCGACGGATCGCCGATCTTGGTGGTCCCGCCGCCCATCACCACGATCGGCTTGTGGCCGGCCTGCTGGAGCCGCCGCAGCATCATGATCTGCACCAGGCTGCCGACGTGCAGCGATGGCGCGGTGGCATCGAAGCCGATATAGCCCGGGACGACCTGCTTCGCAGCAAGGGCATCGAGCCCCTGCGCATCGGTGAGCTGATGGATATAGCCGCGCTCGTCGAGCAGGCGGAGCAGGGAAGAGGTGTAGGTCATGGCGCTCTTTTCGGTTGCGGGCGGGCGCCTAGCATGCGGAGCACGAATTGAAAACGGAGAGACTGATCCCGCATCCCGCTTTTGCGCCGCTGAAGGTTCAGAAGCTGGCGGTGCGGTGGGGCAGGGTGCGCTGGCAGGAGATGATGCTGCGCTTCCGGCTTGACGGGTGCGGAGCGCTGGTGCTGCCGCCCCGGGCAACACCGGCCCGCGCGGACGAGCTGTGGCAGACCACCTGCGCCGAACTGTTCCTGGCCCTGCCCGAAGGACGCTACCGCGAATTCAACTTCTCGCCATCGGGCGAGTGGGCCGCCTATGACTTTCACGGCTACCGCACCGGGATGACCGAGTACGAGCCGATCAGTCCGCCACGGATCGAGACCGACCAGGGGCTTTCCGTGTCCACTCTCACTGTCTTCCTGCCCGAAAGCGAATTTGCCGGAATCGGGTTCGCGGCCCTGTCCGCCGTGGTGGAGGAACAGGGCGGGCGCAAATCCTACTGGGCCGCGCGCCACGGCGGCGAGAAACCCGATTTCCACAACCCGGCTTGCTTCACGCTCCCTGTGCCCTAAGCATGGCTGCCATGAAATTCGGTATCGATCGCCTGCTGGCGGACCCGTCGTTGAGGAAGCCGCTGGAAGGCAAGCGCGTCGCGCTGGTCGCGCATCCTGCCAGCGTGACGGAAAACCTGGTCCATTCGCTAGATGCCCTGATCGCCGCAGGGATCAATGTGACCTCGGCCTTCGGCCCCCAGCACGGACTGAAGGGCGACAAGCAGGACAATATGGTCGAGACGGCCGACGAGCTCGATCCCGCCTACAACATCCCCGTGTTCAGCCTCTATGGCGAGGTGCGTCGCCCGACCGGGCAGATGATGAGCACGGCGGACGTGTTCCTGTTCGACCTGCAGGACCTCGGCTGCCGGATCTACACCTTTGTCACAACGCTGCTCTACCTGCTGGAGGCTGCGTCAAGCACCGGCAAGGCGGTGTGGGTGCTCGACCGGCCCAATCCCGCCGGACGGCCGGTGGAGGGCACGACGTTGCTCCCGGGGCAGGAAAGTTTCGTCGGCGCCGGGCCGATGCCGATGCGCCACGGGCTGACGCTCGGCGAGATGGGCCACTGGTTCATCGAGCACTTCGGGCTGGACGTAGATTACCGGGTGATCGCGATGGAAGGTTGGGCGCCCGAAAGCGGCCCCGGCTTCGGCTGGCCGGAGAGCCGGATCTGGATCAACCCCAGCCCTAACGCGGCAAGCCTCAACATGGCGCGCGCCTATGCCGGAACGGTCATGCTGGAAGGCGCGACCCTGTCCGAAGGGCGCGGGACGACCCGACCGCTCGAAGTGCTGTTCGGCGCGCCGGATGTGGATGCAAAGGCAGTGCATGCGGAAATGCGCGCTCTCGCACCGGACTGGCTGAACGGGTGTGCGATCCGCGAATGCTTCTTCGAGCCGACCTTCCACAAGCACGCCAAGAGCCTGTGCGCCGCGCTGATGATCCATGCCGAGGACAAGTTCTACGATCACCACGCTTTCCGCCCCTGGCGCCTGCAGGCGCTGGCGTTCAAGGCAATCCGCAGGCTTTATCCGGATTATCCGCTCTGGCGCGACTTCCCCTACGAGTACGAGTTCGAGAGGCTCGCGATCGACGTGATCAACGGCGGCCCGGCCTTGCGCGAATGGGTTGACGATGCCGCCGCGCAGCTGGGCGATCTCGATGCCCTCGCTGCGGCAGACGAGGCAGCCTGGCGCGAACGCATCCGTCCCCTGCTGATCTACTGAAAGGCTGCCGATGACGACCGGACTGTTCCCCAGGGCCCGCCAGTCCACCCGCGTGATGCTGTGGACCTTGCTGGTCGTCTACGTCTTCAATTTCCTCGATCGCCAGATCGTCAACATCCTGGCCGAACCGATCCGCAAGGACCTGCAACTGTCCGACACCCAGATCGGACTGATGACGGGCCTCGCCTTTGCGCTGTTCTACACGGTGCTGGGCCTGCCGATCGCGCGCTATGCGGACAAGCCCACCACCAACCGCGGGCGGCTGATCGCGGTGGCGCTGGCGATCTGGTCGGCGATGACCGCGCTGTGCGGGATGGCCCAGAACTTCCTGCAATTGCTCCTGGCCCGCGTCGGCGTCGGGGTGGGCGAAGCGGGATGCACCCCCGCCGCGCATTCGCTGATTGCCGACCGCGTCCCGGCCGAACGCCGGGCGAGCGCGATGGCCTTCTATGCGCTGGGCATCCCGCTCGGCTCGCTGCTGGGCATGGTGATCGGCGGCTTCCTTGCCGACGAGATCGGCTGGCGCAAGGCGTTCCTGTTCGTCGGCGCGCCGGGTGTGGTGCTGGCATTGCTGGTCGTCACGTTGATCGGCGACACCGGCCGCAAGGCCAGCGCGGCAAGCGAGGCGGCGGCAGGCGAATCGATGATGCAGGCGGTGCGCCACCTGCTCGCCTCGCGCACCTTCCTGATCCTGCTGGCGGCGGCCTCGGCCTGCTCGTTCCTGTCCTATGGCAAGACTACCTGGACCACGATCTTCTTCCAGCGCACCCACGGCCTCACCCCCGGCGAAGTCGGCTTCTGGTTCGGCCTGTGGGGCGGAGTGGCCGGAATGCTCGGGACGTTCCTCGGCGGCTGGCTGGCGGACCGCTTCGGCAAGCACGACCGCCGCCATGTCGTTACCGCGCCCGCGATCGGCATGGCGCTTGCCGTACCCATCGCGATGAGCGCCTACTTCATGACCGACTGGCGGCTGGGCCTGCTCCTGCTGATGGTGCCGACAGTGCTGAATTCGCTCTATTATGGGCCGGTCTTTTCCTCGACCCAGGGACTTGTGGCCCTGCGCCACCGCGCGATGGCGAGCGCCGTGCTGCTGTTCTGCCAGAACCTGATCGGGCTGGGGCTGGGACCGCTGTTCTTCGGCATGCTGTCAGACCTGCTCAAGCCGTCGTTCGGCGGGGAATCGGTGCGCTACGTGCTCTATGGCGCGGCGCTGCTGGGCTTCGTTCCCGCGGTGCTGTTCTGGATGCTGCGCCCGCGCCTGCACGCCGAGCTTGACCGTCACACGTAATTGGCAATCCAGGCGATCAGCTGCGCGGCGGGGAGGAACACCACCTGCGCCAGCAGCGTGCCGGCAAGGCGGCTGAAACTGATCCAGACGATGGTGCGGCGGAACAGCGGCTCGCTGACCCGGCCTTCGATCACGTCGTCGGTCATCACAGACAGCTGCGGATCGATCAGCGCGAACAGAAGGATCGTCGCAAAGCCGTTGATCACTGCGGATAGCTGGCTGGCGGTGACCCGGAACTCCGGATTGAGATAGCCCGCATAGAGCGAAGCCAGCACCCCCACGGTAATCAGCGCCTGCGCCAGGCAATTGGCCAGCAGCACGCCCCAGCCCACGCCGCGTGGCTTGGCCAGCTGGCGCAACTGCGACACGTGCGGCGGGGTCAGCGCATCGCGCACGCTGCGCAGCCCCTCAGGCGAGGCACTGTGGAGGATCATCCGCACGGTCGAGCGGTGTTCCTGGAAATGGCCGATGGCGCTGGCGAACAGGCGCTGCCCTGTGGGAACCAGCAGGATGCCGACAAATACCGCGAGCGATGCCGAAGCCAGGACGAGGTGGAAATCGCCCAGCAGCGCCTCGCCCCCGCCGCTGGCAATGCGGCTTTCGATCCGCTTGGCGAGGAACGGACCGAGGAAGCTGTTCGAGGTGCGGCTGACCAGCACCAGGATGTTGAACAGGGCAAAGCTCATCGCGATCCGGCGAGTGCGCACCCCCGCGATCCGCGCCGCATAGGCCAGCGTGCCGATCAGGTTGATCGCCACGGTCAGCAGGCAGATGATCAGCAGCTGGCGGTCCATCTGGATGGGCTTAGCGGCGGGTGGTGAACACCGCCAGTGTCACGCCAGGTCCTTCAACAGGGCCGTATCGCCCAGCAGATAGCTGGTCATCGACAGCGCGCCATCGAGCGTATCGTTGAACACACCCACCTCGTCCCCCGGCAGCCTGGCGCCGAGCGTGTAGAGCAGCGGCAGGTAGTGCTCGGCACTGTTGATCGCCAGCGCCGCGGCCTGGTCTTCGCCGCTGAAGCGGGTCAATCCGGCCACATCGCCCGCCACCATCGCCGCCGTGATCCGTGCGCGGAATTCCAGCGCCCAGTCGGGCTGGGTGCCGGCGAACTGGCGCCAGATGGCAAGATTGTGGATCACGTTGCCGCTCGCCACCAGCAGCACGCCCTCATCGCGCAGCGGCGCGAGCTTGCGGCCGGTCTCCACGTGGCCATCGGGGCCGAGCGAGCGGTCGAGGCTCATCGCCACCATCGGAATGTCGGCGGCGGGATACATCGGCTGGACCACGCCCCAGGCGCCGTGATCGAAGCCCCAGCTGTCGTCCGCCTGGACCCGGTCCGCCCCGAGCAGCTCGGTCACCCGCGTCACCAGTTCGGGCGAACCCGGCGCCGGGTACTGCATGGCGAACAATTCGTCCGGAAACCCGCGGAAGTCGTGGATCGTCTTCGGCGCGGGGCCAGCGGTCAGATGGGTGCGGCCTTGCGTGTGCCAGTGCGCCGATACCACCAGGATCGCGCGCGGACGGGGCAGGGCCGAACCAAGCGCCTGCCAGGCGCGCCGCTCGGGCACGTCGGAAATGACGGTCATCGGCGAACCGTGGCCAAGGAACAGGGCGGGCAGGCGGGTGCTGGTCATGCCCGTTATGTGGGCACCAGCACCGGGCAGGTCAAACCAAGGAAATGTTGGGCTGCCTCAATGCTTCTTGCGGGTCAGTTCGCGCATCGCATCATCGAGGCCCTGGAGGGTAAGCGGATACATCGACCCGCCGACCAGTTCCTTGATCATCTTGGTCGACTGCGAATAGGACCACTGCTTTTCCGGCACCGGGTTGATCCACACCGTCGCCGGGTAGACGTGCGCCACGCGGGTCAGCCAGGTGGTGCCCGATTCCTCGTTGAAGTGTTCCACCGAACCGCCCGGATGGGTGATCTCGTAGGGGCTCATCGCCGCGTCGCCGACGAACACCACCTTGTAGTCGTGCCCGTACTTGTGGAGGATGTCCCAGGTGTTGGTCCGTTCCGACCAGCGGCGCTTGTTGTCCTTCCACACCCCTTCGTAGAGGCAGTTGTGGAAGTAGAAGAATTCCAGGTTCTTGAACTCGCTGGTGGCGGCGCTGAACAGTTCCTCGACCAGCTTGATGAACGGGTCCATCGATCCGCCGACGTCAAGGAACAGCAGCAGCTTCACCGCATTGTGCCGCTCCGGGCGCATCTTGATGTCGAGCCAGCCCTGCCGCGCAGTGCCCTCGATCGTGCCTTCAAGGTCGAGTTCGTCGGGCGAGCCTTCGCGGGCGAAGCGGCGCAGGCGGCGAAGCGCGATCTTGATGTTGCGCGTGCCCAGTTCGCGCGTGTTGTCCAGGTTCTGGAACTCGCGCTTTTCCCAAACCTTCAACGCGCGCTTGTGCTTCGATTCGCCGCCGATCCGCACGCCTTCCGGGTTGTAGCCATCGTTGCCGTAGGGCGAGGTGCCCCCGGTACCGATCCACTTGTTCCCACCTTCGTGGCGCTTCTGCTGTTCCTCCAGACGCTTCTTCAGCGTCTCCATGATCTCTTCCCAGGAACCGAGCGACTTGATCGCTTCCATTTCCTCGGGCGTCAGGAACTTCTCGGCGACGGCCTTCAGCCAGTCCTCGGGAATGTCGACCGGGTTCTGGCCGTAATTGGTCAGGATCCCCTTGAAGACCTTGTTGAACACCTGGTCGAAGCGGTCGAGCAGGCCCTCGTCCTTCACGAAGATCGAGCGCGAGAGGTAATAGAACTGCTCGGGCGTCTGCTCGATCACTTCCTTGTCGAGCGCCTCGAGCAGCACCAGGTGCTCCTTGAAGCTGGCCTTGATCCCGGCGGCGCGCAGTTCGTCGACGAAGTTGAAAAACATGGGCGTCCGCTCCCTCGGTCAGCCGCGCGCGATCAGTTCTGGCGCCGCGCCATGAAGGCAAGGCGTTCGAACAGCATCACGTCCTGCTCGTTCTTGAGCAGCGCGCCGTGGAGCGGCGGGATCGCCTTGGTCGGGTCCTTGTTCTGCAGGACGTCGAGCGGCATGTCCTCATTCAGCAGCAGCTTGAGCCAGTCGAGCAGTTCGCTGGTCGACGGCTTCTTCTTGAGGCCGGGCACTTCGCGCACTTCGTAGAACACGTCCATCGCCTTGGAGACGAGGGTCTTCTGGATGCCGGGGAAGTGGACGTCGATGATCGACTGCATCGTGTCACGGTCGGGGAACTTGATGTAGTGGAAGAAGCAGCGGCGCAGGAAGGCGTCGGGCAGTTCCTTCTCGTTGTTCGAGGTGATGACCACGATCGGGCGTTCCTTGGCCGCGATCCGCTCGCGCGTTTCGTAGACGTCGAAGCTCATCCGGTCGAGTTCCTGGAGAAGATCGTTCGGGAACTCGATGTCGGCCTTGTCGATCTCGTCGATCAGCAGCACGGGCAGGGTGGGGGAGGTGAAGGCCTCCCACAGCTTGCCCTTCTTGATGTAGTTGGCGATGTCGTGGACGCGCTCGTCGCCCAGCTGGCCGTCGCGCAGGCGGGCGACCGCGTCGTATTCATAGAGGCCCTGCTGGGCCTTGGTGGTCGACTTGACGTTCCATTCGATCAACGGCGCGTTCACCGCCTTGGCGATTTCGTGGGCCAGCACCGTCTTGCCGGTGCCGGGCTCACCCTTGACCAGCAGCGGGCGGCGCAGGAGCACCGCGGCGTTGACCGCCACCTTGAGATCGTCAGTGGCGACGTAGTTGCTGGTGCCTTCAAAGCGCATGGGAACTCCCCGTCCTTTTAACCGTTCGGTTAAGCGTTAAGTCGGCTCCCCGGGACTGGCAAGCCGAAATTGGTGCCCCCGCGCCGAGGGGAGGCCGAGGCGGCGCGGGGGCGGCAGAGCCTCAGGACAGCGAGGTGGGCTCTGCGGGAGGAACAGGGGCGGCAGCGCGGCGGCGCAGACCGCGCCAGGCGAGCACGATCAGGCCGATCAGCAGCGCCCAGGGCAGCAGCACCCCGGCGGCGAGCGTCACCAGCGCCAGCGCAGCCTCCATCGAGTTCAGCGAGGCGCCCGCCGCCTTGCCAAAGGTATTGCCGCCAGCCAGCAGGCCCTCGCTCGAATAGCTGAAGGTGACCGGGGTGGTCGCGATCGCGGCTTCCCTTGCCTTGCGGTCGGCGGCCTGGCCGCGCAGCTGTCCGGTCAGTTCGGCCACCTGCTGCTGCAGTTCGACCCGCTCGGCGCTGGTCAGGCCCTTGGCCGCGAGCCGGGCCTGAAGCCGCTCGACCTCGGCCTGGATCGCCGCGCTGTCCGACTGCGACACCTTGATCGCATCACCCGCGTTTTCGCCATTCACCGAGGCATGGTCGAGCTTCCCTTCGGCGCGTTCGACCGCAGCGATTCCTTCGCGGGCGAAGCGGTGGGCCAGATCAGGCGCAAGCAGCAGGTCGAGCCGGGCGGAAACGTCCTCGCTCCCCGGCTGCTCATAGCTCATCCCCGTCACCCGGCAGCGGCTGGTGCCAAGCCGTTCGCAGGCGGCGGCGTGCTCGCGCTGGACCGAGGAGACCGCCTTGGCGGGCAGGGTGAAGGCATAGGCATAGGTGAAGGCAACCCCCGGCGCGACTGCTCCGCCGATGTCCGGACCCGCTGCATCCGCGCTGGATTCGCCGGCGGAGGAGACGGCCTCGGACGAGGCAGGGGCGCCGTCGTCGGCTTTTTCGGCCGAGCAGGCGGACAGCAGCAGGGCAGAGGTGACAAAGGCGATGAGGGTGGTGCGAGGCAGGCGCATGAGGACTCTCCCACAAGTCTCTACCGAATCGGTAGAGTTGAAACTCTATCTAATGAGTTGAGTTTGGCAAGCGGTGAATCGTGCTTTGTGGGCGATGAACCGATTGCGGGGTGGGAGAGCTAGTTCCAACTGACGGTGTAAGCCACCCGGCTGGTGCTGTTAGGCGCCAGTTCCACGCGCAGCACCTGCTCGCCGTCGCGGCGGAAGACGTCGGCCTTGTCGCCGAAATCGAAGCGCATGCTGGCCGAATTGCCGAACCGCACCTCGATCGCCACGGCAGAATCGCGGGCGCTGGTGAAGGTCAGTTCCTGCCACTGCTTGCGCTTGGCGGTGCGCACCGTGCTGCGTTCAACCCGGATGTCGCTCGCCGGATTGAGCCGCAGTTCGATCTTTTCGTCCTCGGCGGTGTCGCGCAGCGCCGGCTGGCCGACCGGGAGCATCCGGCCGCGATGCTCCTGCTGCGCGACCAGCCGCCCGGCGGGCAGCGGCAGGCCAAGGCCATGCGCCTTGTCGTTGCGGCTGCGCAGCAGGGTTGCCGGGGTATAGGCGGCCACGCCCGGCTCGTTGACCCGCCCGACTTCTTGCGGCGCATTGCTGTCATAAGCGGTCAGTTCGAGATCGAGCACATGGTCGAACGGCACCGCCGGCTTGTCGAGCAAACGGCTCTGCTTCATCTGCCGCGCGGCGATGGTGGTGCGTTCCGGCAGGCGATAGAGCTTAAGATCGCCGAGCTGCTCTGCCTGCGGTGGGGGAGGCGGCGGGGGCGGGGCGACCGCCATGACCGCCAGGGGCACGTCCATGACCATGCCGCGCCGCATCCGGCTGCCGGTGACGACGATATTGTCACCCTCCAGATAGGCTTCGTCCTCGCCCCCGCCGGGCTCCAGCCAGGGCGAGACGAGCGCATAGGGACGCTCTGCCTTGCGCGGCACTTGATGGGTGCGCTGCTGCGGCCAGCAACTGAGCGAAACCGGCTGCTCCGCGCTGCGCAGCCGCGCCGCGTCTTCCCGCCGCAGACCGCCCGCGACGATCTGGGTGCGGGCATCGGGGAGCGAAACCGAATTGCCGTTGGCCAGAGTGATCCACCCGCCGAGGTCGAGCTTGCCGGTGTCGGGATCGACATTGGCGGTATAGCTGGCGCTCCAGTCGAACCCTTCGGCGAGGTAGGTCAGTTTGACCTCCGCCGTCACCGCGCGCTCTGTGCTGGTCAGCACCGACAGCACCGGCCGGGCAGACAGCCCCTCCGCCGCGCGATCGTAGGCGAAGGTTTCAGCAAGGCCCGTGCAGCGCAGCGCCTCTTCGCCTGCGGCGGTGCGGAACACCACGCCGTCCGGACCGGCGGAGACCAGCTCGGCGGGCAGGCTGACAGCCTTGCCGGTGGCGCGGCTGGTGCGCTTCAGGGTGATCGCGCGGCCTTGGAACGCACGGAACAGCGCGGCGGGCGAGAGCAGTGCCGCATCGCGGTTCTTCTCGATGACGCCGCCGGGCAGGCCGGTGACGATCGCGCTTTCCGGCACGATCCCGTCGACCACCCCGACGAAGCGCAGCCGGTGCCTGCCGGGGGGAAGGGTGACGGTGCGCGTTTCGGTGATGACGGCAAAGCCGCCCAGCTGGCCCAACTGGATATCGCCCCCGCCGCCGCGCGCCGGATCGCGGTAGATCGTGACCGAAAGGTCGCGCGGCTCCGACGCGGCGATGTCCTCAGCGCTGGCTTGCGCGGCGAGGCCAAGCATCAGGAGCAGGGGGGCCAACCTGCGCATCCGCCCGCTCAGTAGCGGCTGTCGAAAGTGACGGTCAGCTCGGTCTTGCCGTTGGCCGGGACCTCGACCAGCCAGGCCGCACGGCTGGCGTCCTTCCAGTCCTCCGGCTGGCTGGGTTCGATCAGCCGGGTATCGCCCCACAGCCCGTTCTGGATCACGCGCACCTTCACCGCCTTGGGCAGGGCATTGGTGACGATATAGCGCATCGCCGTTTTCCAGCGCGTGCCGGAAACGCGGGTGCGGCTTTCCATCACCGGCTGAACCTTCACGTCAAAGGCATCGCCGGTGTTGATCGACAGGCGCGATCCCATCGGGGTGTGGGGAATCGCCTTTTCGCCGATGAACTGCGGCTGGCCCTGCTTGTCGCGCAGGTAGAAGCGCACCACCCCGGCGGGCAGCTGATCGCCCAGCCCGCCCTTGGCCGAACTGCTGAACTGGTAGGTCGTCGCCACGCCGAACGGCACGGTCGAACTCTGCAGCCAGCCAAGCTGGATTTCATAGCCGTGGCTGGCGGGCACGCCCTTGACGTCGAGGAAGCTGACCTGCTTGGTCTGGAGGTTGGCGATCGTCGTCCGCTCGGCCAGCGGATAGAGATAGAAATTGCCCAGCCGCTCGCGCGTGCCGCTTTCGGTCCCGGCCTCGATCAGGCTGCCCAGGCTGCTGCCCCCGCCGCGCCCGATCAGCTGCGGCGTGCCTGCTACCAGCAGGGTATTCGCGTTCTGGTAGGTCGTGCCGGAATTGTTGGTCAGCGTGACCCAGCCCTGCACGTCGATCTGCTGCCTGTCCTCGTCGAACAGCGCGACATAGTCCGCCCGCCAGCCAAGGCCGGGGGTAAGATAGCGCAGCGCCGCCTCGCGCGTGCCCGCCGCGCCCTGGACGTTCATCGACAGGGTGGGTTCGGCGCGCATGTTCGGCGGCACCTTGTCGAAGATCACCCGCACGGGCAGGCCATCGTCGCGCAGCACCTCGATCCGTGGACCGATCTGGAGCACCACCCCGCCGTTCGCCGCCAGCACTGTCGCTGTCTCGCGCGTTTCCGCGCCGGTTGCCGGGTTGGTGCGGACCAGCGTGATCGTCTGTCCGACCGCGTTTTCCATGATCTTGGCGGGCGAGAGCAGATCGTAGTCGAAGTTCTGCTCGATGATCGCAAGGTCGCTGGCGCTCAGCGTCGCGGTCTCGGGCCGGATCTGCGCCGAGACGTTTTTGAACTCCACCGTCTGCCGCCCACCAGTGAAGGTGATCGTGCGCGTATCCTCGATCAGCGCCTGGTTGTCGGCATAGATCGTGACGTCGAGTCCGGGTTCGGCAAACGCGGGTGCAGCAAGCGCGGCGAGGGGAAGGGCGAGCAGGAAAACGCGCTGAGACATGGGTTTGGTCTCCTCTCCGCACCCATGTGCTAAGGTTACATCGAAGGGAGTCAACCGCTCACGCGTCGATCAGCTCCGGATCGAGTTCGCCCGCGCGGTTCTGGATGAACATGAAGCGCTGGGCGGGGTCGCGGCCCATCAGCTTGTCGACCAGTTCCTTCACCGCCGCACGGCCCTCATATTCAGGGGGCAGGGTGATGCGAAGCAGGCTGCGCTTCGCGGGGTCCATCGTGGTTTCGCGCAGCTGCTGCGGGTTCATTTCGCCCAGGCCCTTGAACCGCGCGACTTCCACCTTCTTGCCCTTGAAGCGGGTTTCCTCCAGCTCGGCGCGGTGGGCGTCGTCACGGGCATAGGCGCTCTCCTTGCCGGCGGTCAGCCGGTAGAGCGGCGGCTGGGCGAGGTAGAGGTGCCCGCGCCGGACGACTTCGGGCATTTCCTGGAAGAAGAAGGTCATCAGCAGGGTGGCGATGTGCGCCCCGTCGACGTCCGCGTCGGTCATGATGACGATGCGGTCATAACGAAGGTTGTCGGGATTGCAGTCCTTGCGGGTGCCGCAGCCGAGCGCCAGGCCCAGGTCGGCGATTTCGCTGTTGGCGCGGATCTTGTCAGCCGTGGCGCTGGCGACGTTGAGGATCTTGCCGCGGATCGGCAGGATCGCCTGGGTCTTGCGGTCGCGCGCCTGCTTGGCGCTGCCGCCCGCCGAATCGCCTTCGACGATGAACAGTTCGGTCTCGCCGTCGCCTTCGCCGGTGCAGTCGGTCAGCTTGCCGGGCAGGCGCAGCTTGCGGGCGTTGGTTGCGGTCTTGCGCTTGACCTCGCGCTCGGCCTTGCGGCGCAGGCGCTCGTCCATCCGCTCCATCACCGCGCCAAGCAGCGCCTTGCCGCGCTCCATGTTGTCGGTGAGGAAATGATCGAAGTGATCGCGCACCGCGTTCTCGACCAGCCGCGCGGCTTCCGGGCTGGTCAGGCGGTCCTTGGTCTGGCTCTGGAACTGGGGATCGCGGATGAAGACCGAGAGCATCACCTCGCTGCCGGTGATCACGTCCTCGGGCGTGATGTCCTTGGCCTTCTTCTGGCCGACCAGCTCGCCAAAGGCGCGCACCCCCTTGGTCAGCGCGGCGCGCAGGCCCGCTTCATGCGTGCCGCCATCGGGGGTCGGGATGGTGTTGCAGTACCACGAGAATGACCCGTCCGACCACAGCGGCCAGGCGATCGCCCATTCGACGCGACCCTGTTCCTCACCCGGAAAGTCCTGGCTGCCGGAAAAGAACTGGGTGGTCACGCACTCGCGCGCGCCGATCTGTTCCCTTAGGTGATCGGCAAGCCCGCCGGGGAACTGGAACACGGCCTCGGCCGGAACTTCCTCGCTGGCGAGGCTGGCGGCGCATTTCCAGCGGATCTCGACGCCCGCGAACAGGTAGGCCTTCGACCGGACGAGCCGGAACAACCGCGCCGGCTTGAACTTCGCCTCGGCGCCGAAAATCTCCGCATCCGGCACAAAGGTCACGCTGGTGCCGCGCCGGTTGGGGGTGCCGCCAAGCCGCTGGAGCGGCCCGAGCGGAAGCCCGCGCGAGAATTCCTGCGCGAACAGCTCCTTGTTCCTTGCGACCTCGATCCGGGTAAGCGTGGAGAGCGCATTGACCACCGAGACACCGACCCCGTGAAGGCCGCCCGAGGTAGCATAGGCCTTGCCGGAAAACTTGCCGCCCGAGTGGAGCGTGGTGAGGATCACTTCCAGCGCCGACTTGCCGGGATACTTGGGATGCTCGTCAACCGGAATGCCGCGCCCGTTGTCGGTGATGGTCAGGCGGTTGCCTTCTTCCAGCGTCACCTCGATCCGGTTGGCATGGCCCGCAACGGCTTCGTCCATCGCGTTGTCGAGCACTTCGGCGGCGAGGTGGTGGAACGCCCGCTCGTCAGTGCCGCCGATGTACATGCCGGGGCGGCGGCGCACCGGTTCAAGCCCCTCGAGCACCTCGATCGCGGAACCGTCGTAGGAATCGCCGTTACTGGCGGGGAGCTTGTCAAACAGGTCGTCGGCCATGGGGAACGGCTATAGAACATCGCGATTCCGCCGCGCAAGCGGGGCGACACGGTTATGGGCGGGTTATCGTCAGTCCGCGAACTTGTCGGGCGCCGGGCTGAGGATCGTCACCCCGCCGGCGCGCACCTCGCGCACTTCCAGCGCCCGTTCGCCCACCCCGTTCGCGCCGAAGCGGAACGGGCCGTCGAGCCCCAGGAACCCGCCGCTGTCCGCCAGCCGGGCGGTGGGGAAGGGGGTGCCGACCTTCCAGTCGCGCGCGACACGTACGGTCAGTAGCACGCTGTCATAGCCCTGGGTTGCCGTGCGCCAGGGCGCGCTGCCGAAGCGGGCCTTGTAGCTTTCCGAGAACTGGGCAAAACGCGCGTCCGAAACGGCAGAGTACCAGGCCCCGCGCAGCGCCGGAGTGGCAGAGACTGAAGCCTCGCCGCTCCACAGTTCGGTGCCGAGGATGCGCACGCCGGGCGCCTTCAACTGCGGCGCGGCCATGGCGGCAAAGCGCGGGCCATCCGCAATCAGCACCGCGTTGAACCCGCCGCGCGTCTTGAGCCTCCGCGCCGCGCTTACCACCGAAGTGTTGGCGCGGTCGTAGTTCTCGGTGGTCACCAGCGTGCCGCCCTCCGCCGTCACAGCGGCGGCATAGGCACCGCGCACCCGCGCACCATACTCGCCGTTGGGCACAAGCAGGGCAAAGCGCTTCACCCCCTTGGAGGCGGCATAACGGACTGTCCGGGCGACTGAGTTTTCGGGAAGGTTGCCCATCACGAACACGTCACGAGCCGCAACCGAGGCATCGCCGGTGTAGCTGATCAGCGGCACGCCGCGCGCCCGCGCAGCGGCAGCGACGGGCTCCACTTCGCCCGCGCCCAGCGGGCCGAGCACCAGCCGGTTGCCATCCTTCATCGCCTGGGCGATGGCGACGGCGGGGCCGGCGGCAGTATCGTAGGAGGTAATCCGCACCGTCTGGGCATTGGTATCGAGCAGCGCCATGGTCGTGGCATTGGCCACCGACTGGCCCAGCGCGGCGTTCTGCCCGGACAAGGGCAGGAGCAATGCAACCCGGTGGCGCTGCTTGTCGACGGGAAGTCCATCGCCCGGTTCCGGCGCGGGCGGCGGGCCCTTGGGTCCCTTGGGCACCACCTGGCACCCCGCCAGCGCCACCAGACTGGCAATAACCAGCACCCGGCGCGAAAGCCCTTTTACGATCATGCCTTGCCGCTCCCTTCGGGCCGTCTAAAGCTGGGGGAATGGACCAGCCGCTTGAGCCCGGACTCTATATAGTCGCCACCCCGATTGGCAATCTGGGGGATATAACGCTGCGCGCCGCCGGGGTGCTCCGTGCCGTGGCTGCGGTGGCCTGTGAAGATACGCGGGTGACCGGCAAGCTGATGCAGCATCTGGGGGTCAAGCAGAAACTCGTCCGCTACGACGATCACGCCAGCGATGCGACGCGCGACTATTTGCTGGGCATGGCGGCGGAGCAGCCCATCGCGCTGGTCAGCGATGCCGGAACCCCGCTGATTTCCGACCCCGGTTACCGGCTGGTCCGCATGGCGCGCGAGCGGGGAATCGCCGTCACCAGCCTGCCCGGTCCGAGCGCGGCAGTGGTCGCGCTGACGCTGGCGGGTCTGCCCAGCGACCGGTTCCTGTTCGCAGGATTCCTGCCCGCCAGGGACAAGGCCCGCCGCGCGGTGCTGGAAGAAGTGGGCGCGGTTCAGGCAACGCTGGTGTTCTATGAGACCGCGCCGCGCCTCGCAGACAGCCTTGCGGCCATCGGTGAAGTGCTGCCGGGGCGCGAGGTTGCCGTGGCGCGGGAACTGACCAAGAAGTTCGAGGAATGCCGCACCGGCACCCCGGAAGAAGTCGCAGCGCACTATGCTGCCCATCCGCCAAAGGGCGAGATCGTGCTGCTGGTCGGACCTCCGGGTGAAGCCCCGGCGCCGGACGAGGCCGATACCGACGCGCTGCTGCGCGCCGCACTGGCGACGCTCAAGCCTTCGCAGGCAGCCGCCGAGGTCGCCCGGGCCACGGGCCTTGACCGCAAGGCGCTTTACGCCCGGGCGATGGAGCTCAAGTGAACCGCGCCGAGCGCGAGGCGAAGGGCAGGCGCGGCGAGACGCTGGCGGCATGGTACCTGCGGATGAAGGGCTGGCGGATCGTCGCGCGCCGGGTCAAGACCCCGCGCGGCGAAGTGGACCTGATCGCCCGGCGCGGGCGCACGCTCGCCTTCATCGAAGTTAAATGGCGCTCCAGCGCCGATCAGCTCGACCACGCGGTCGATCCATACCGCCTGCGCCGGGTCGCTGCAGCAGCCGAAGTGCTCGCCGCTCGCCATGCCCGGGCGGGAGATACCTTGCGGATCGACGTGCTGCTCCTTGCGCCGGGGCGTTTCCCGCGCCACATGGCGAACGCCCTGATGCCCTGAATGGAGCCTGCCCGACATGAGCCTGCGCGTCGCCGTCCAGATGGACCCCATCGAGACCATCAACCTCGCCGGGGATTCCAGCTTCGCGCTGATGCTTGCCGCGCAGGCGCGCGGGCACACCTGCTATCACTATGATGTGAAGACGCTCGCCTACGATCAGGGACGGCTCACCGCCTGGGCTTCGCCGATCACGGTGCGGCGCGAGGCCGGCAACCACTTCACCCGCGAGGAGCACCGCAAGATCGACCTGGTCAAGGATGTCGACGTGGTACTGATGCGGCAGGATCCGCCTTTCGACCTGTCCTACATCACCGCCACCCACCTGCTGGAGCGGCTGGAGGGGCAGACGCTGGTGGTCAACGATCCCGCCAGCGTGCGCAACGCGCCTGAAAAGGTCTTCGTGCTCGATTTCGCGCACTTCATGCCGCCCACCCTGATCGCCCGCCGGATCGAGGACGTGCGCGAGTTCCACGCCCGCTACCCCGGTGACCTGGTGATGAAGCCGCTCCACGGCAACGGCGGCAAGGCGGTGGTGCGCATCCCGGCGGACGGCAGCAACCTGGGCGCGCTGATCGAGCTGTTCGACAACGCGTGGGTCGAACCGCACATGTTCCAGCCCTTCCTTTCCGAGATCAGCGAGGGCGACAAGCGCATCGTGCTGGTCGACGGCGAGGTTGCGGGAGCGATCAACCGCCGCCCCGGCGCGGGCGAATTCCGCTCCAATCTCGCCGCCGGCGGCTATGCCGAGGCGACCACGCTCAATGCGCGCGAGGAGGAAATCTGCGCCGCACTGGGCCCGGCGCTGAAGGAGCGCGGTCTGGTCTTCGTCGGAATCGACGTGATCGGCGGCAAGTACCTCACCGAGATCAACGTCACTTCGCCCACCGGCATCCTGGCGATCGACCGATTCAACGGCACCGATACTCCCGCGCTGATCTGGGACGCGATCGAGCGGCGCCACGCGGCGATGGGCGGCTGAGGCAGGACCGCCCTTGAACGAATTCATCATCCGGCTGATCGAGCAGGGCGGCTATTGGGGCATCTTTGCCCTGATGGTGATCGAGAACGTGTTCCCGCCGATCCCCAGCGAGCTGATCATGGGGATGGGCGGCGTCGCCGTGGCGCGCGGGACGATGAGCTTCTGGCCGCTGCTGCTGGTCGGCACGGTCGGCTCGACGCTGGGCAATTACGTCTGGTTCCTTGCCGGATACCAGCTTGGCTACAAGCGGCTGGAACCGCTGGTAACGCGCTGGGGCCGGTGGCTGACCCTCGAATGGGACGACGTGGAGAACGCCACCGCCTTCTTCCGCCGTCACGGCCAGTGGATCGTCTTCGCGCTGCGCTTCTCGCCGTTTCTGCGTACGATCATCTCGCTGCCGGCAGGCCTGACCCGCATGTCGCACTTGCGCTTCCTGCTGTTCACCTTCGCGGGAGCGGCGGTGTGGAATGCGGCGCTGATCCGCGGCGGGGAGTGGCTGGCGCACTACCTCAAGGAATCGGGCGTGGTGATGGACTGGCTCATCGGCGGCACGGTTGCGGCGGTGCTGCTGGCCTATCTCTGGCGCGTCATTACCTGGAAGCCGCGCGGTTAGCGTCATCCCATGGCCTAGGGCGTCGTCCCGGGCGTGACCCCGGACCCCGGGCGGCGTGGCGCGGGGTGGCCAGCGGTCCCGGGTCGAGCTCGGGACGACGTCAGCAGCGCGGGTGGGCGGTGCGATAGACGTCCAGCAGCACGGCGGCATCGACTCTGGTGTAGATCTGCGTCGAACCGAGGCTGGCATGGCCCAGCAGTTCCTGCAGACTGCGCAGGTCCGCTCCCGCGCCGAGCAGGTGGGTGGCAAAGGAATGGCGCAGCGCATGCGGCGTGGCGGTGGCGGGCAGGCCCAGCGCGATCCGGGCGCGTGCCATCGCCTTCTGTACCATGCCCTGCGACAGCGGACCGCCCTTGGCCCCGCGAAACAGCGCAGTGTCCCTCGCTATCGGCCAGGGGCATTTCGTCGCGTAATCCTCCACCCCGGCGCGGACCAGCGGGAGCAGCGGCACCGCGCGCTGCTTGCCGCCCTTGCCGGTGACGACCAGCACTTCGCCCAGCGGCAGCGCGGCCCCGGTCAGCGAAAGCGCCTCGGCAATGCGCAGCCCCGCGCCATAGAGCAGCAGCAGCACCGCCCGGTCGCGTGCGCCGATCCATTCCTCCGCGGCATCCTCTTCAACCAGGGCGGCAAGGTTCACCGCCTCGTCCGGGGTGACCGGGCGCGGCAGCCCCTTCTTGACCCGAGGCCCGCGCATCCGGGGAGGGGCCGCCTCAGCCATCCCGGCCTGCGACCTGGCGAAAGCGATGAAGCCCTTGAGCGCGGAAAGCTCGCGTGCGGCGGAGGTGTTGGTCAGCCCCTCGGTCCGCCGCCGCGCCAGCTGGGAGCGGAGCGCCGGGGCATCGAGCCGGGCGAGGGTAGGCCAGTCCGTCTCACCCAAACTGTCGAGCAGCCGCGCGGCGGTAGCGAGGTAGGCGCGCACCGTATGCGGGCTGCGCCGCCGCCCTTCGGCAAGGTGGGCCTGCCATGCCTCAAGGATGTCCGCTCGGGTCAATGCGCGACCAGCGCTTCAGGCACGATCGCACCCAGCAAGCCATCGAGCAGCCCCATGCCGCGCGGGGTAACGCCGATTACCGGGCCGCGCCGCCAAGTAAGCCCAAGGTTGTCGAAAAAGGACAGCTTGTCTTCATTGACCAGCAGGTGCGTGGGCATGGACAGGCGGTCGCCCAGCGCCTCGATGTCGATGCCCTCGGACAGCCGCAGTCCCATCAGCAGGGCTTCGGCTGCCTGATCGCGCGGCGCCAGGACCTGCTCCTCGCAGATCCCGTGGCCGGACGCAGCCACGCCGGCCAGCCAGTTTTCGGGCTTGCGATGGCGCACCGTCGCCACGCCCCCCCGCCGCCCGTGCGCGCCGGGGCCGATCCCGCAATAGTCGCGGTAACGCCAATAGGTCAGGTTATGGCGGCTTTCCTCGCCGGGGCGGGCGTAATTGCTGATCTCGTAGGCGGGCAGGCCGGCCTGCGCGGTCATCTGCGCGGTCAGATCGTAGAGATCTGCGCAGGCA
The DNA here is from genome assembly GCA_041912655.1 of Novosphingobium sp. Taxonomy (GTDB): domain Bacteria; phylum Pseudomonadota; class Alphaproteobacteria; order Sphingomonadales; family Sphingomonadaceae; genus Novosphingobium. The sequence goes on from JAYRMP010000002.1 coordinate 55,966, forward strand.
TCATCGTCAAGCGGTTCGAATTCATGCTTGCGGACCATCGTTTCGAACCGCGTGCCCGGCTCGATGGTCAGCTGGTAGAGCGAGAGGTGCCCGGTGCCGAATCCGATCGCCCGCGTCAGTTCGGCCTCCCACATGGCGAGGGTCTGGCCCGGGCGAGCATAGATCAGATCGAAGCTGACCCGGTTGAAGTGGCGCTGGGCCACGTCCAGAGCGGCCAGCCCCTCGGCCGCATCGTGCAGCCGCCCCAGAAACCGCAGCGTCTCATTGTCGAGCGCCTGCAACCCCAGCGAGACCCGGTTGATCCCGGCCAGCGCCAGTTCGGCATAGTTGGCCGCCTCGACCGACGAGGGATTGCCTTCCAGCGTGATCTCGATCCCCTCGGCAAAGCCCCACAGCTTCTCGGCCTCATCCAGCAGCCGCGCGACAAGCGCGGGCGGCATCAGCGATGGGGTACCGCCGCCGAAGAAGATCGATTCCAGCCGATTCCCGCCCGCCAGCGCGTGTTCGTGGCGCATGTCGGTCAGCAGCGCGGTTTCCCACGCCGCGTGGTCCACCCGCTCGCGGACGTGGCTGTTGAAGTCGCAGTATGGACACTTCGCGAGGCAGAACGGCCAATGGATGTATAGCGCGCGGGACATGGCATGCGACCTATCACCAATCCTATCGTCATTGCGAGCGTAGCGAAGCAATCCAGGAGTCGCGTAAACCGCCTCTGGATTGCTTCGCTTCGCTCGCAATGACGATCTTAGGGGTGTTGCCTACCCGAACTGCTCCGCCACCAGCTTGGCGAAGGCATCGGCGCGGTGGCTGATGGCGTGCTTCTCCTCGGGGTCGAACTCCGCGAAAGTGCGGGTATCGCCCAGCGGCACGAATACCGGGTCATAGCCGAAGCCCAGGGTCCCGCGCGGCGGCCAGGTCAGGGTGCCATTGGCGCGGCCTTCGTAGACCGCGCTCGACCCGTCCGGCCAGGCAATGGCCAGCACACAGGCGAAGTGGCACGACCGGTCGACCTGCGGGCCAAGCTCGCACAGCAATCCCTCGACCTTGCCCATCGCCATGTACCAGTCGCGCCCGGCAGGTCCTTCGAACCACTGCCGCTCCGCCCAGTCGGCAGTGTAGACGCCGGGCCGCCCGCCCAGCGCATCGACGCAGAGGCCGGAATCGTCGGCCAGCGCCGGCAGACCCGCGCCTTCCGCTGCCGCCCTGGCCTTGATCAGGGCATTCTCGACAAAGGTGGTGCCGGTTTCCTCAGGCTCCAGTAGGCCCAGCGAGCCTGCCGAGATGCAGTCGATTCCGAACGGCGCGAGCAGGGCGGAGATTTCCCTGAGCTTGCCCGCGTTATGCGTGGCAATCACCAGGGTCTCGCCGCCCAGCCGGGGCATTACTTCGCCACCGCCGCAGCCTGCGCCGCGAAGATCCGGTCGGTGCCGATCCGGGCGAGGCGGAGCAGGCGCAGCAGGCCTTCCTCGTCATAGGTCGCGCCTTCGGCGGTGGCCTGGACCTCGGCGATCTGGCCGCCCTCGATCAGGACGAAGTTGGCGTCGGCATCGGCGGAGCTGTCCTCGTCATAGTCGAGGTCGAGCACCGGGTTGCCCTTGAAGATGCCGCAGGAAACCGCCGCGACCTTGCGGGTCAGCGGGTCCTCGGTGATCGCGCCGGCGGCCATCAGCTTTTCGACCGCGATGCGCAGCGCCACCCAGGCGCCCGAAATCGCAGCGGTGCGGGTGCCGCCGTCAGCCTGGATCACGTCGCAATCGAGCGTGATCTGGCGCTCGCCGAGCTTCCTGAGGTCGGTCACGGCGCGCAGCGAACGGCCAATCAGTCGCTGGATTTCCTGCGTGCGGCCAGACTGCTTGCCCTTCGCCGCCTCGCGGCTGCCGCGGGTGTGGGTGGCGCGGGGCAGCATCGAGTATTCCGCCGTCACCCAGCCTTCGCCCTTGCCGCGCAGCCAGGGCGGCAGGCGCTCTTCCACCGAAGCGGTGCAGATAACCTTGGTGTGGCCGAAACTGACCAGGACCGATCCTTCCGCGTGCTTGGTGTAGTGCGGTTCGAAGCTGATGGCGCGCATCTCGTCGGGCGCGCGGCCGGAAGGTCGCATGGGGTTCTCCAGATCCAGTGATTCGGCCCTCCTTATGAGCGGGCCGCGGGATTGGCGAGTCTAACGGCAGCGCAGCGTCATCGCTCCATCGCCCGCGCGGGTGTAGTCGCAGCGGCTGACGGGGACGGTCAGCGTCACCTCGCGCGTGGTTCCGTCGGCATAGGTGCAGCGCACCGCCGCGCTGCGCCCGGCCTTGTAGACATAGGCCAGCTGCCAATAGCCCGCCGCGTCGCCGTTGCGGTCCGGCACCAGTTCGGCCATTTCGCTGATCGGCCCGTCGAACAGGCTGACCTGCCGCAAGGTCCCGCCGCGCGGGTCGCAGGTGTCGAGCGAGGCGTGCTCCTCGCTGGGCTTTGGCTGCGGCGGCTCGGCCGGAGCCTGGCAGGCGGAAGCGGCGAGTAGACCAAGCAATGGTAGCCAGCGGCGCATCTTATCCCCCCTGTGCCCGTGGACGCTACTGCTTTGCGGGGAAACACAGCACCTTGCAATATGCCCCTGCGGGAGGGTGCTTGACTCGCTCCCCGGCCCATCCACATTGGGCCTCGCGATGCAGAGCCTGCCGATCTCCGACCTGACCGACCGCGCGCGCGAGATCTTTCGTCTCGTGGTCGAAGGCTATCTGGCGAGCGGGCAACCGGTGGGATCGAAGACGCTGGCCGGAGCAGGGGCACTCAACCTCTCACCCGCTTCGATCCGCTCGGTGCTGCACGAGCTGGAAGGGCTGGGCCTGCTGGCAGCGCCGCATACCTCCGCTGGGCGGCTGCCGACCGAGCAGGGGCTGCGGCTGTTCGTCGACGGGATGATGCAGGTGGCAGAGCCCAGCGCCGAGGAGCGCGCCGCGATCGAGCGCCAGCTCTCGCGTCCCGGCCCGATCGAGGCGGCGCTGACCGCAACCAGCGCGATCCTCTCCGAACTGTCCGCCGCCGCCGGCGTGGTGATGGTCCCCCGGCGCGAACCGCGCCTTGCCCAGTTGCAGCTGGTGCCGCTGTCCGCCACCCGTGCGCTCGCCGTGCTGGTCGGGGCCGATGGCGGGATCGAGAACCGGGTGATCGAACTGCCCCCGGGCATTCCCCCCGGCGCTCTGGAGCAGGCCTCCAACTATATCTCCGCCCACCTCGGCGGGCGCACCCTGGCCGAGGCGGTGCGGGCGATCCGCGCCGAGATTGCCAACGGCCGCAGCGCGCTTGACGCCGCCAGCCGCGATCTGGTCCAACGCGGCCTCGCGGTGTGGAGCGAGGACGCCGCGCGCCGCCCGGTACTGATCGTCCGCGGCGCCTCCAACCTGCTCGACGAGACTGCGCTCAGCGATCTGGAGCGGGTGCGGATGCTACTCGACGATCTGGAGAACAAGCAGTCGGTCGCCGACCTGCTGGAAACCGCGCGCGAGGCCGATGCGACGCGCATCTTCATAGGATCGGAGAACCGCCTCTTCGCGCTTTCGGGCTCATCCGTGATTGCCTCGCCCTACCGCGACCGCGAAGGTCGGGTGGTCGGCGTGGTGGGGGTTATCGGCCCGACGCGGTTGAATTATGCGCGGCTAGTCCCCATGGTGGATTTCACCGCCCAGTCGCTGGGCAAATTGATCGGTTAGACAGGTTTTTTTAGACAATGAGCGATGACAAGAAGCCGCAGGTCGACCCCGCGGTAGAGGCCGAACTGGCCGGTGTTCCCGAAGACATGATCGATCTGGACAAGGCGGGCGAAGCGCTGGACGACGCGCTGGCCCAGCTGCGCGGCGACCTTGAAGCGGCGCGGCAGGACATTCTCTATGCCAAGGCGGAAACGCAGAACGTGCGCCGCCGCCTGGAAAAGGACGTGGCCGACGCGCGCACCTATGCCGCGACCGGCTTTGCCCGCGATATCCTCTCCGTGTCCGACAACCTGTCGCGCGCGCTGGACGCGATCCCCGCCGAGCTGCGCGAGGACGACAAGCTGAAGAACCTCGTGGCCGGGATCGAGGCGACGGCGCGTGAATTGGACAAGGTGTTCGGCCAGCACGGCATCACTCGCATCGCCGCCAAGGGCCTGCCGCTCGACCCCAACCAGCACCAGGCGATGATGGAAGTTCCCTCCGCCGATGCCGAACCCGGCACCGTGCTGCAGGAGCTCCAGGCCGGCTACATGATCAAGGAGCGCCTGCTGCGCCCGGCGATGGTGGTGGTGGCGAAGAAGCCGGACTAGCCCGGTTCAGCGCGCGAATGCGCTGGGTCAGGCGATTGGTCATCTCGATCAGCTGCTTGATCTCGGAGTGGATCAGGATGCGGCAGGGCGGGAACAGCGCCCCCGCCTCCTGAACATTCAGGAAAGATGCCGCAACCTTGCCATCAATGATGCGGATCGTCATCCGGCTGTGCACGATGTCTGCGCGGATTTGCAGAAGGCCGAATATCTCATCGGCAATCTGGTCGCGCATGGCATGGTTGGACTTTGCGATCAGCGTCGTCTTTTCGGCAGTTTTGAACGCCTTGACCTTCTGGCTGAAAGGTTCGCCCTTTGTAACCGTCCCGCAGGACCGCAGGATTCGGGTTACCGCGATTTCAAGATCGGCAAAAGCGTCGAGAAAGTCGCTCCGCGCAAGCAGCAACTCGGTACCTTCGGCGGCGTGATGGCTTATGATTTCCTGCAGGCTCATCGCCTCGGGCCTAAGGCTTGATTGCAAAGAAGAAGTTAAGTGTTCCTCACACCCGTCATCCCGGGCTTGACCCGGGATCCAGCTTGCACTCGCGCCGCCGCTGAAGGGACAAGCTGGGCCCCGGATCAGGTCCGGGGCGACGGGGGAGAAGGGGGTGTATGGCCAGCCCCCGGAAAATCAACCAGCAGGTCATAGGCCTGCTTGCCAGCCACCCCGGCCAGCTTCACCCCCCGCCGCAGCAGGAAGGCGTGGCGGACGATCTCGGCCTGCTGCTCGATGCCATAGCGTTCCAGCGGCCAGCCGGGTTTCAGGCTGTAGGCATAGCGGCAGAACGGATGGCGGCGCAGCACAAGGTACCAGCGCCCACGCGTCTGAGCCTGCCAGACGTGGGTCATTTCGTGGATGAAATGCGCCTGCAGACCGACCGGGGCCGTGCTGAAATCGTCGCAGTAACTGTCCGAAGCGGGATGGAAGTGCAGGTGTCCCATCGGCGCCATGGTCACTCGCCGGGGCTGGAGCGGCCACCATCGGCTGCGGTGGACGCGCACTGCCGCGCAGTCCACCGCATCGCCGAACATCGAACGCACCAGCGCGGTCTCGCCCGCCGTCAGCTGCCGCTGGCCGCCGGTGGGGCAGAGGTAAGCCAGTTGGCCCCCGCTCAGTGGTTCATCCCGCCATGGTCCATCCCGGCCATGTCATCGGCCGCAGCCCCGCGCGCTTCGACCTTGACTGGGGCGGACAGCTTGTCGCCATCGGCAAAGGTCACCGTTACTTCCGCATCGGCACCGGGGGCCAGCTTGGGATCGAGATCGAACAGCATCACGTGCAGCGCGCCGGGCTCAAACTTGATCGAGGTGCCGGGATCGATGTCGACGCTGTCGACCTTGCTCATCGAACCGCCGATGGTCTGATGAATTTCGGCCTTGCCCGCGCCGGACACGGATATGGCCGCCACGCTGACCTTCCCGGTGCCGCCGTTCGCCAGCGTGAAGTAGGCCACCGCCGGATTGCCCTTCACCGCCGCGAGAACCAGCCGCCCCTCGGCCAGCGACAGGCCGGGCTTCGCCTCTGGCGCGGCGCTTGCGGCGGCGTCGGTCTTGGGCTGGGCCTCCTGCTTCTGGCAGGCGCCCAGCGACAGGGCGGCGAGCGCCAGCACGGCTGCAGCGGCAAGCGGGGTGGTTTTCACGGCAAACTCCTTCTGAAAACGGCGGAAACTGCGAGCTAGCGAGCTAATCCCTCGGTGCCCTTGTGCCAAGCAAAACCGCTCCTATATCGGCGCGGTCTACAGAGCCGCCGAGCGGGCTTGCCGGGTTGCCGGGAGCGCCACCGGGCGGTGTCAAATCTGACCGAAGGATGGGGAAGTATGGGTAAAGTTATCGGGATCGACCTTGGTACCACCAACAGCTGCGTCGCCGTGATGGACGGCGGCAAGCCCAAGGTCATCGAGAATTCGGAAGGCGCGCGCACCACGCCTTCGATCGTCGCCTTCACCAAGGACGGTGAGCGCCTGATCGGTCAGCCGGCGAAGCGCCAGGCGGTGACCAACGGTGACAACACGATTTTCGCGGTGAAGCGCCTGATCGGCCGCCGCTTCGACGACCCGGTGACCAAGAAGGACACCGAATTGGTCCCCTATCACATCGTCAAGGGCAAGAACGGCGACGCCTGGGTCCAGGCCGGCGGCGAAGACTATTCGCCCAGCCAGATCAGCGCCTTCACCCTCCAGAAGATGAAGGAAACCGCCGAGAGCTATCTGGGCGAGCCGGTGACGCAGGCGGTGATTACCGTTCCCGCCTACTTCAACGACGCGCAGCGCCAGGCGACCAAGGACGCCGGCCAGATCGCCGGCCTTGAAGTGCTGCGCATCATCAACGAGCCGACCGCGGCGGCGCTGGCCTATGGTCTCGACAAGAACGACGGCAAGACCATCGCGGTCTATGACCTTGGCGGCGGCACATTCGACGTCTCGATCCTCGAGATCGGCGACGGCGTGTTCGAGGTGAAGTCGACCAACGGCGATACCTTCCTGGGCGGTGAGGACTTCGACACCCAGGTCGTCGAATGGCTGGCCGACCAGTTCAAGAAGAAGGAGAACATGGATCTCCGCACCGACAAGCTGGCCCTCCAGCGGCTCAAGGAAGCCGCGGAAAAGGCCAAGATCGAGCTGTCGAGCGCGCAGACCACCGAAATCAACCTGCCGTTCATCACCGCCCGCATGGAAGGCGGGGCGACCACCCCGCTGCACCTGGTCGAAACGATCACCCGCGCCGATCTGGAAAAGATGGTGCTGGGCCTGATCGAGCGCACCAAGGAACCGATGCGCAAGGCGCTCGCGGATGCCGGCCTCAAGGCTTCCGACATCGACGACGTGGTGCTGGTCGGCGGCATGACCCGCATGCCCAAGGTCCGCGAAGTGGTGAAGGAGTTCTTCGGCAAGGACCCGCACACCGGCGTGAACCCGGACGAAGTCGTCGCCATGGGCGCCGCGATCCAGGCGGGCGTGCTGCAGGGCGACGTCAAGGACGTGCTGCTGCTCGACGTGACCCCGTTGTCGCTGGGCATCGAGACGCTGGGCGGCGTGTTCACCCGCATGATCGACCGCAACACCACGATCCCCACCAAGAAGAGCCAGGTGTTCTCGACCGCCGAGGACAACCAGCAGGCGGTGACGATCCGGGTGTTCCAGGGCGAACGCGAAATGGCCGCGGACAACAAGCTGCTGGGCCAGTTCGACCTGATCGGCATTCCGGCCGCGCGCCGGGGCGTGCCGCAGATCGAGGTGACCTTCGACATCGACGCCAACGGCATCGTGAATGTCAGCGCCAAGGACAAGGGCACCGGCAAGGAACAGCAGATCAAGATCCAGGCCTCGGGCGGGCTTTCGGACGCGGACATCGACCAGATGGTCAAGGACGCCGAGAAGTTTGCCGAGGAGGACAAGAAGCGGCGTGAAACGGCCGAGGCGCGCAACAACGCCGATAGCCTCGTGCACGCCACCGAACAGCAGCTCGCCGAACATGGCGACAAGCTGGACGGTGCGCTGAAGTCCGAGATCGAGGCCGCGATTGCCGAAGCCAAGACCGCGATCGAAGGCGGCGATCCCGCCGAGATGACCGCCAAGACCCAGGCCCTGACCGAAAAGGCCATGAAGATGGGCCAGGCGATCTACGAGAAGGAGCAGGCTGCCGCCGCTTCGCCCGGCGCCGGTGCTGCTGCCGCCGATGGCGCAGAGGACGTGGTCGATGCCGAATTCTCGGAAGTCGACGAGAACAACAAGGGCTGAGCAAGCTGTGAACGCCCCCCGCCATTCCGTCACACGCGGAATGGCGGGCCGGGGGTTGGGGTGCGATCATGGCGATTGAAGCCGATTTCTATCAGCTGCTCGAAATCGAGCGGACCGCGGACGATGCGACGATCAAGTCCTCGTACCGCAAGCTGGCGATGCGCTGGCATCCGGACAAGAACCCCGGCGATGCCGAGGCGGAGGCCCGGTTCAAGGCGATCAGCGAGGCTTACGAATGCCTCAAGGACCCGCAGAAGCGCGCGGCCTATGACCGCTTCGGCCACGAAGCCTTCAAGCAGGGCATGTCGGGCGGCGGCGGTCCGGGCGGCCCCGGCGGCGCGGGCTTTTCCGACCTGGGCGACATCTTCGAGACGATCTTCGGATCGGCCTTCGGCGGCGGCGGGCGCCAGCAGGCGCGGCGCGGGGCGGACCTGCGCTATGACATGGAAGTCACGCTCGACGAGGCATTCCACGGCAAGACCGCGCAGATCGAGATCGAGGTTTCGACCCGCTGCGAGCCCTGTGACGGTTCGGGCGCAGAACCCGGGACCGGCGCGCGGCGCTGCAACCTGTGCGGTGGCCACGGCCAGGTCCGCGCCCAGCAAGGCTTCTTCATGGTCGAGCGCACCTGCCCGACCTGCCACGGCCGCGGCGAGGTAATCGAAAAGCCCTGCCGATCCTGCCGGGGCGATGGCCGTGTGGACAAGCCGCAGACGCTCGACGTCACCATTCCCCCGGGCGTCGACACCGGCACTCGAATCCGGCTTGCCGGCAAGGGCGAGGCCGGGCCGCACGGTGCGCCTCCGGGCGACCTTTACATCTTCATCCACATTCGCCGCCACGCGGTGTTCGACCGCGATGGGACGACCCTGATCACCCGCGTGCCGGTCAGCTTCACCACGGCGGCGCTCGGCCGCGAGATCGAGATTCCGGGTCTCGACGGCAAGCGGATCAAGGTCGACATCCCGGCGGGCATCCAGTCCGGCAAGCAGCTACGCAAGCGCGGCGAGGGCATGCCGGTGCTGCAAGGGCGCGGGCGCGGCGATCTGGTGCTGGAAATTGTGGTCGAAACCCCGACCAAGCTGACCGCCCGCCAGAAGGAACTGCTGCGCGAGCTTCAGGAAACCGAGACGGGTGAGGAAACGCCCCAGTCCAAGGGCTTCTTCGACCGGATCAAGGAAGCCTGGGAAGGGCTGACCGAATAACCATTATCCCACT
>JAYRMP010000002.1:65206-94329 GCA_041912655.1 Novosphingobium sp.
CGAGACACGCTTACGCCAACGTGTCTCGACAAGCTCGACACGAACGGTGGGTGGGGTGCTAAACTGAAATCGCCTCCACCTCGCGCCTGATCCCGGCGACAAGGCCGGGATCGGTGCGCAGGCGGGGTTCTTCCTCTTCCAGCACCGCCAGGAACGCCTCGCGCTTCAGCGCCAGCAGCTCGGCCGCGTCGATCTCCATGCCCGGCGGCAGCGCCGAGGCGACCAGGTCGAGCATCCGCTCCACCCCGTGGAGCCGTCCCCACAGGTAATCGTTCTCGCGGTAGGCGCGGCTGAAGAAGGCGCCGAAGTTGTAGAATTCCACTCCGCGCAGGCTCGATTGCGCGCCGCCCTGCCGGATCGCGGTGCAATCGTCGGGAGAAATGCGGTCGACCTTGGCCGGATCGAACTCGGTCGTCCCTTCGCCGCGCAGCAGGGGCAGGGTGACCGTGTCGTAGAACGGGAAGCCGAGATAGGTCAGCAGCACCCGGCGGCGCAGCGCCTTGGGCAGGCCGGCCATCGCCTCGGCCAGCAGGGCGTCGACCACCAGGTCGGTCGCAGGCAGCTGGCGGCGGTTCGCGATCTCGGCCAGCACGTGGTCCGGCCGGGTCAGCGCCTCGCGCGCGACCATGCCGAAATCGGGGCCGAGCGAGGAACTCGCCTCGCGGTCGAAATAGAGCGCGAGCGCCCGGTAGACGGCATCGCGGGCTCGTTCGCGGGCCTCTGGGTCTTCCGGATCGACGTCGTCCCAGTCCTCCGACAGGCGCCGCGCGAGCAGGCGCAGGCGGCGGATCCGGTAGCCAAGGTCATGGTCGCGGAAGAAGGCGACCGCCGCTTCCGAAGCGCCGCCCTTGCTCGCCGCGATCCGGTCGAGCCCGTTCAGCGCCAGATAACGCGAGAAACCATCCGCCAGCACTTCAGGCCCGGGCAGCAGCAGTTCCGGCGCGGCGGCGTGGACCACTTCTGCCAGGGCATCGATCACGCCCGAGAACTTGACCTGGGCATAGGCATTGAAGGCATAGCCCGCGCGCTCCGCCGCAGCCTGCTGGGCCTTGGCGCGCCATGCGGTGAGCCGCGCGACGGTCGGCTTGTCGAGGAACAGGGTGTGGCCGAACAGCTTCTCGACCGCTTCCTCCACTTCGGGGCGCAGCTCGTCGATGATCTGGCGCAGGTTGTGCAATTCGCGCGAGTGGCGGGCGATTTCCTCAAGGTTGTCGCGGATCGGCTGCTCACGCGGGATCGAGGAGAGCGAGCCGAAGATCACCGAGAAGAACCCCGGCGGGCGCGGATCGCCGCGCTGGACCCCGCCGACCCGGTCCGGATGGGGATCGATGTAAACAAAGCGGCGGTCGACCTCGCGCTGGGCGGGGCGGTCGTGCAGCACGCCCATCGCATCGGCGAAGGGAGCGTTGACCAGCACAGAACCGTCGATCAGCGAAACCGCCTCCGGATCGCCGCGCTGGGCGTGCTGGGGCAGGGTCCGCGCGACAAAGGCGGCGCGGCTGCTCCATTCGTGCCCGCGCTCCTGCGCCAGCGCGTCGATTTCGGCGAGGCGCAGCGCGGGGAATGCCCCTGGAAAACTCGCCGTGGCGCGCGCGGCGAAGATCAGCTCCAGCGGGTTGGCCAGCATCGATCCGCTTTCCACCGGCGTGGCCGCTCGGAAGCCCAGCGAGACGCGGTGCTCGCTCTCCTCGATCCGGGGCGGACTGTTGAGCCGCAGTTCCTGCAGATGTCCGGCAAAGTCGGTGGCGGTGACGAACAGGTCGATCGGATGGCCCGGCGGCAGCAGCGGCGCACCTGCGGGCGCGACGCGCATCGCTTCCAGCGCCTCGCACAGCAGCCGCGAAAAGCCGAGCCCGCCGAACGGCGGCTCGAACCAGCGCGAGCGGATCAGGCGCGAAAGCTTGGCCCGCACCTCGCTGCGGGTCTGCGGGGCGACGCTTTCCGAAACCACGTTGCCGGGGCGCTTGAGCATGAACCAGACCAGCGGCATCGCCCAGAACTTGGCGAACTTCCACATCGGCCGCGCATCGGGATCGATCAGCACGTCGACGTCGGCGCGTTCAAGCCAGAGATCGGTCAGCGGATCAAGGCTCTGCCCGGAATGGATCGCCTGGGCGAGGAACACCCCGTTGATTCCCCCGGCGGAGGCTCCAGCGATGATATCCGGCAGCACCCGCAGCTTGAGGGCATGGACGTCGCGGATGCGGTCCAGCAGCTTGAGGTATTTCGCCTCGGTCCCGCCGTGGGGTCGTTCGCCGCCATGGAAGGCGCGGCTGGCGCGGGCGAGCTTCCACAGCTCCTTGGTCACCCCGTGCATATAGACCGCCAGGCTCACCCCGCCGTAGCAGACCAGCGCGATCCTGAGTTCCTTTTGCCGCATCATGGGCATAGTGGCAGATAAAACCGTGCTGCGCCATTGCCGCGAATACGCATATCGCGCTTGCGTTCCCCGTTCGTTCCGATTATCGCCGGGCCATGGCCAAGCCCAAACGCCGCTATGTCTGCCAGGCCTGCGGCAGTGTCACCACCCGCTGGCAGGGTCAGTGCGCCGACTGCGGCGAATGGAACAGCCTGGCCGAAGACGCGCCCGCAACGGTGTTTTCCGCCAAGCACGACCTTTCGAGCGGTGGCCGACCGATCGAATTCGCGCCGCTCTATGCCCCCGGCGATCAGCTGAAGCGCCGCTCGACCGGTCTTGCCGAATTCGACCGTGCGCTGGGCGGCGGGCTGGTTCCAGGATCGGCGGTGCTGATGGGCGGCGATCCGGGGATCGGCAAGTCGACCCTGCTGCTCCAGGCCTCCGCCCATATGGCGAAAAGCGGAGCCTCAACAGTCTACATCAGCGGCGAGGAAGCTGCCGGGCAGGTGCGGCTGCGCGCCGACCGGCTGGGACTGGCGGGAGCGCCGGTCAGCCTCGCGGCGGCCACTTCGGTGCGCGATATCCTGACCACGCTCGCCATGATGGAGCCGCCCGCGCTGCTGGTAATCGATTCGATCCAGACCATGCATTCCGACCAGATCGAAGGGGCGCCGGGCACGGTCAGCCAGGTCCGCGCCTGCGCGTTCGAACTGATCCGCTATGCCAAGGACAACGGCGTGGCGTTGGTGCTGGTCGGGCACGTCACCAAGGATGGCTCGATCGCCGGCCCGCGCGTTCTGGAACACATGGTCGACGTGGTGATGAGCTTCGAGGGCGAGCGCAGCCACCAGTACCGCATCCTCCGCTCGATCAAGAACCGCTTCGGCCCGGTGGACGAGATCGGCGTCTTCGCGATGGAGGGGCAGGGGCTGGCCGAGGTCGGCAATCCTTCACTGCTGTTCCTCTCGGGGCGCGAACAGCCGGTGGCGGGCAGCGCGGTGTTCCCGGCGATCGAGGGGACGCGTCCGGTGCTGGTCGAAATCCAGGCGCTGATCGTCCGTCTCGCCAGCGGAGCGACCCCTCGCCGCGCGGTGGTGGGGTGGGACAGCGGACGGCTGGCGATGCTGCTCGCCGTTCTGGAGGCGCGCTGCGGGCTCAATTTCTCCTCCGCCGAAGTCTACCTCAACGTCGCGGGCGGATACCGCCTCGCCGATCCGGCGGCGGATCTCGCGGTAGCCGCCGCGCTGGTTTCGGCGCTGGCCGACAAGCCGCTGGCGCGCGATGCGGTGTGGTTCGGCGAGGTTTCGCTGGCGGGAGAAGTGCGCCCCGTCGCCCATTCCGGGGTCCGCCTGCGCGAGGCGGCGAAGCTGGGCTTCACCAGCGCCTATGGACCCGGCGAAGCGGGCGAAAAGCGCGACGGATCGCGGTTCAGCCCGATCGGCATGCTGCCAAATCTCGTTGACCGGATCATGGGCGCCCCATAGGGTCCAAACCCATGACGGGTTTCGATATTGCCGTGCTGCTCGTGGTCGGGCTGGGCGCGATAACCGGCTTCATGCGCGGCTTCGTGCAGGAAGTGCTCGCGCTTGCGGCCTGGGTCCTGTCGATGGTGGCGATCCGCCAGCTCCACACTCCGCTCAGCGAAGCACTGATGCCGCATATCGGGACGGAAAGCGGCGCGGCGGTGCTGGCCTTCGCGATCCTGCTGCTGGTGCCCTATGCGATCTTCAAGCTGCTCGCCAACCGGATGGGTGAGGCGAGCCGCAATTCGGTGCTTGGTCCGATCGACCGGGTGCTGGGCTTCGGCTTCGGCTCGATCAAGGGCATGCTGATCGTGGTCGTCACCTTCTCGCTGCTGGTGCTGGGCTATGACACGGTCTGGGGCGCGGGCGGGCGGCCGACCTGGATTACCCAGGCGCGCAGCTATCCCTTCGTCAACGCCGCGAGCGAGGCGCTGGTCCAGATGATCGCCGAACGCCGCAAGGAAGCCGCAGCCGCTGCCAAGGCCGACAAGAAGGACTGACCATGGCCTCCGCCGCCGTCCTCTACACGCCGCAGGTGCTGGCGCTGGCGACCGCGCTCGCCCGCTGGCCGCTGGGCGATGACCTCCCTTTGCGCGGATCGGCGCGCTCGCCCGCCTGCGGCAGCCGGATCGAGCTGGGGCTGACTTGCGGCGCGGATGGGCGGATCGAGCGGATCGGCCTGCGCGCCCAAGCCTGCGCCGTGGGGCAGGCCTCCGCCGCGATCTTCGCCGGAGCGGCGAATGGGCGCGACCGCGCCGATCTTGCCGCCGCACTGGCGGCCATCGAGGCCTGGCTGCGCGGGGAGAGCGACCTGCCCGACTGGCCCGGCCTTTCCGCTATCGCCGCCGCGCAGGCCTATCCCGGGCGGCACGGCGCGATCCTGCTGCCGTGGAAGGCCGCGCTGGAGGCGCTTCCCACCGCCTGATTGCCACGTTAGAGCGGTGCGGCAAAACGGGCGGGAGATACCTTGATGAACAGCGAGCCGGCACGGCATCCAGACGTACAGCCCAGCGCCGCCGACATGCGGCTGGTGATCGGCGCCAGTTCCGCCGGCACCGTGTTCGAATGGTACGATTTCTTCATCTACGGCACGCTGGCCGCGATCATCGGCAAGACCTTCTTCCCCTCGGGCAACGCCACGCTGGAAACGCTGCTGGTCTGGGCGGGTTTCGCGGTGGGCTTCGGCTTCCGTCCGCTGGGCGCGGTGCTGTTCGGCTATCTGGGTGACAAGCTGGGGCGCAAGTACACCTTCCTGGTCACCGTCACGCTGATGGGTATTGCCACGGCGGGGGTCGGCCTGATCCCTTCGGCCAACAGCATCGGCTATGCCGCGCCCGCGCTCGTGCTGCTGCTGCGCATTCTCCAGGGGCTCGCGCTGGGCGGCGAGTACGGCGGCGCGGCGGTCTATGTGGCAGAACACGCCCCGCCGGAAAAGCGCGGCTATTTCACCAGCTACATCCAGGCCAGCGTGGTTGGCGGCTTCGTGCTCAGCCTGATCGTGGTGCTGGGCTGCAAGACGCTGATGAGCGCCGAAACCTGGACCAGCTGGGGCTGGCGCGTGCCGTTCCTGATCTCGATCGCGCTGCTCGCCGTGTCGCTGTGGATGCGGGTGAAGCTGTCGGAAAGCCCGGTGTTCCAGGCGATGCGCGAAGAGGGCGAGCTGGCCGGCAATCCCTTTGTCGAAAGCCTGACCTATCCGGGCAACAAGCGCCGGATCTTCATCGCCCTGTTCGGCATCGCCGCAGGCCTGACGGTGATCTGGTACACCGCGATGTTCAGCGGCCTGACCTTCCTCAAGACCGCGATGCGGGTGGAAGACACCACGGCGGAAATCATCGTCGGCATCGCCGCGGCGCTGGGCATGGGCTTCTACCTGTGGGCCGGCCACGTCTCGGACAAGGTCGGGCGCAAGAAGCCGATAGTCTGGGGCTATGCGCTGACCCTGCTGCTGCTGTTCCCGGCCTACTGGGTGATCGGCGCCCACGCCAACCCGGGCCTTGCCGCTGCAGCCGAGCGCGCGCCGCTGGTCGTGTCCGGCCCCGATTGCAGCTACAACCCCTTCGCCCAGGCCCAGACCACCCCTTGCGCGATCCTGCTGGGCGATCTGGCGGCCACAGGGGTCAGCTATGACCTCGCCAAAGCCGACACGCTGACTGCCACGGTCGGCGGCAAGCCGCTGCCGCTCGACAGCTACGCCTGGGCCGACAAGGCCGCGCGCGGCAAGCAGCTGCAAGGCTGGCTGGGCGAGGCGGGCTATGACTTCGCCAAGGTCAAGCCCTCGTGGGGTGACACGGCGATGATCCTTGGCGCGCTGCTGTTGCTGATGGCGCTGTCGGGGGCGACCTATGGCCCGGTCGCGGCGCTGCTGGCGGAGATGTTCCCGCCGCGCATCCGCTATTCCTCGATGTCGATCCCCTACCACCTCGGCACGGGCTATTTCGGCGGGTTCCTGCCGTTCATTTCCAGCCTGATCGTCGCCAAGACCGGCGATCCCTATGCGGGGCTGTGGTACACCTGGGTCGTGGTGCTGGTCGCCTTCCTGGTCGCCGCATGGGGCCTCAAGGGCGGACCGCCGCGCGATTTCGAGCAAGATGCCGCCTGAACCGCCACCGCCCTCGCTGCGCCTGAACCTTGACCGCGACGCGCTCGCCGCGAACTGGCGCGCGCTCGATGCGCTGTCGAGGCTGGCGAGCGCGGGCGCCGCGGTCAAGGCCGATGCCTACGGGATCGGCGCAGCGCAGGTCGTCCCGGTGCTTCACGATGCCGGGTGCCGCGATTTCTTTGTCGCGCACTGGAGCGAGGCCGCAGCTGTTGCCGCGCTTGTCCCGCCCGCCTCCGTGGCGGTGCTCCACGGGCCGCTGACCGCCGAGGACGCCGCCTATGCCCGCGCGCTGGGCGTGCGTCCGGTGATCAATTCGCTGCATCAGGCCGGGCTCTGGTGTGATGCCGGGGGAGGGGCCTGCCATGTCATGGTCGACACCGGCATGAACCGGCTCGGCCTGTCGCTGGCTGACCTCGCCGATCCGCTGGTGTCGGCACTGGAGATCGACGCGCTGCTCTCGCATCTCGCCTCGGCTGAGGAGGACAGCGCGCTCAATGCCACGCAGCTGGCCCGCTGGCAGCAGGCGCGGGGCATGGTGACGCACCAGCGCGCCAGCCTCGCCAACAGCGCCGGGATCGTGCTGGGCGAGGCCTATCACGGCGAGCTGACCCGCCCCGGCATCGCGCTCTACGGCGGGGTCCCCTGCGCCGCGCTCGCGCCGCACATCCGCCAGGTCGTGCGCCCTGAGGCCGCGATCATCCAGGTCCGCAGGCTGTCCGCCGGGGACAGCGTGGGCTACAACGCCACGTTCACAGCGTCTGCAGAGATGCGGGTGGGGGTGATATCGCTCGGCTATGCCGATGGCTACCTACGCTGCTGGTCGGGCCGGGGGACCTTCCGCGCTGCGAGCGGCGCCGCGCTGTCGGTGCTGGGGCGCGTCTCGATGGACATGACCATCATCGATCTGACCAATGCCCCAGATCTGCGCGAAGGCGACTGGGTTGGCGCCGACTATTCGCTGCCCGAAGCCGCCGCGATCAGCGGCCTGTCGCAGTACGAGCTGCTCACCCTGCTGGGGCGACGCTTCCGGCGCTGAAGGCGTTCTTGATGCTGCGCACAATGGAAATGTTGCATTGCAATAGTTGCAGATGCTAACATAGGTCGTGTGCGGTTCTGCACGGCAGGGGATGGTGCAATGAGCGAAGCCAAGGGCGAGACGGTTGTCATCAAGAAGTACGCCAACCGCAGGCTCTACAACACCCAGTCGTCCAGCTACATCACGCTCGACCACCTCTCGAAGATGACCCGCGAAGGCGTGGACTTCAAGGTGCTCGACGCGAAGACCGGGGCCGACATCACCCATCAGATCCTCACGCAGATCATCATGGAAGAGGAAAGCGCCGGGGGCGAACAGATGCTCCCCGTCAGCTTCCTGCGCCAGCTGATCGCGATGTATGGCAATTCGATGCAGAGCCTGGTGCCGCACTACCTCGAAGCCTCGATGGACAATTTCCGCACCAACCAGGCCAAGCTGCGCGCCGCCTTCGAAGACAGCCTTGGCGCCAACCCCTTGGCCAAGCTCGCGCAGCAGAACATGGCCATGTTCAAGGCCGCCGCCTCCGCCTTCATGCCCGGCCTCGCCGAGCCCGAGGCCAAGGAGCACGAAAAGGAGCAGGACGACGAAATCGCCGCCCTCCGCGCCCAGATGGCGGAAATGCAGAAGAAGCTGGACAAGCTGGCCAAGGACTGAGGGGCGGCCTTTGACGTCGTCCCGGACCTGATCCGGGACCCGTGGCCACCTTGCCCGAAAGCTCGCGGCTTCGCACCTGCCAGCGATCCCGGGGCAAGCCCGGGATGACGCTAAACGGACCGCACCATTCCCGTCACCCTGAACTTGTTTCAGGGTCCAACGGGCCGAATGCTCCGCGTGTTCGGGACAAGCCAGCGGCGCGGTTTGCTTTCGATCGGCGCAGCAGGATCAACCGATGGATGGACCCTGAAACATGTTCCGGGTGACGAAGCCGGCGGGCGTTGTCTCTGCCTCCCCCCACACACCTTGCCCCATTCCCGCGCCTCGGCTATCGCGCCGCGCCATGAAGCACGCACTCACCGTCACCCGCGAACAGGACTTTGCCGCCTGGTATCAGGAAGTCATCTCCGAGGCCGAAATGGCCGAGGAATCAGGGGTGCGTGGCTGCATGGTGATCAAGCCGTGGGGCTATGGCATCTGGGAACGCATCCAGCACCTGATGGACGCGCGGATCAAGGCGGCGGGCGTGCAGAACTGCTATTTCCCGCTGTTCATCCCGCTGTCCTACTTCGCCAAGGAGGCCGAGCACGTCGAGGGCTTTGCCAAGGAAATGGCGGTCGTCACCCATCACCGCCTGATCGGCGATGGCAAAGGCGGGCTGGTGCCAGATCCCGAAGCCAGGCTGGAAGAGCCGCTGATCGTGCGCCCGACCTCCGAAACGGTAATCGGCCAGGCGATGGGTCGCTGGGTGCAGTCGTGGCGCGATCTGCCGCTGCTGACCAACCAGTGGGCCAACGTGGTGCGCTGGGAAATGCGCACCCGCATGTTCCTGCGCACCAGCGAATTCCTCTGGCAGGAAGGCCACACCGCCCACGCCGACCGCGACGACGCGATGCAGGAGACGCTGCGCGCGCTCGAAATGTACCGGGATCACGCCGAGAACGATCTCGCCATGCCGGTGATCGCGGGCGAAAAGCCCGAGAACGAGCGCTTCCCCGGCGCCGTGGCGACCTATTCGATCGAGGCTATGATGCAGGACGGCAAGGCGCTGCAGGCCGGCACCTCGCACTACCTCGGCACCGGTTTCGCCGAGGCCGCGGGCATCCGTTACCAGGACCGCGAGGGCGGGCAGCAGCTGTGCCACACGACTTCGTGGGGCGTTTCCACCCGCCTGATCGGCGGCGTGATCATGACCCACGGCGATGATGACGGGCTGCGCGTGCCGCCGCGCATCGCCCCGCACCAGATCGTCATCCTGCCGATGCTGCGCGATGACGATGGCGACCGTGCGCTGCTTGCCTATTGCGAGGAACTGCGCGCCGCTCTCGCCAGCCAGACCGTGCTGGGCGAACCCGCGCGCGTGCTGCTCGACAAGCGCGCCGGCAAGGCCACGCAGAAGCGCTGGGGCTGGGTCAAGAAGGGCGTGCCGCTCATCCTGGAAATCGGCGGACGCGATGCCGCCGGTGGGCAGGTTTCATCGGTGCGCCGCGACCGGCTCTACCGCGAGGACGGCAAGGTCAACTTCGTGGGCGAGGCGCGCGATGCCTTCGTCGCGCGCGCCGCTGCCGAACTGGAAGATATCCAGCGCTCGCTCCATGCCGAGGCGACCGCGCGCCGCGACGCGCAGATCGTGCGCGACGTGACCGACCTGGCGGGCCTCGAAGCCCACTTTGCCGAGAGCAAGCGCTATCCCGGCTGGGTGGAACTGGGCTGGTCGCGTCCGACCGGCGAGGAGCTGGAAGCGGTCGTGGCCAAGCTCAAGGCGCTGAAGCTCACCATCCGTAACACCCCGATGGACGGCGCGCCGGTTTCGGGGCAGTGTCCGTTTACCGGCAAGCCTGCGGTCGAGCGGATTTTCGTCGCCCGCGCCTATTGAGGGCCAGCGCCGGAAACGGGGGGGCGCATGCTGGGATCGATCAGGTACAACCTCGCCAATCTGGCGAACTTTGCCGGACGCGATGCACGCCAGACCTTCTGGTACTATGTGCTGTTCCTCTACCTGATCCAGATGGTGGCGGGCATGCTGGTAACGATCCCGATGATGGTCGCGATGTTCTCGCAGATGTTCGCCGGTATCCGTGCCGGCGCCGACCCGGACGCGATGAACGCGATGATGCTCGAAGCGATGAGCGGCCCGATCGAGACCACGATGTGGCTCGCCATGGGGCTCGGCGCGGTCAGCCTGCTTGGGCTCGCCGCGAGCTTCGTGCGGCGGCTGCATGACAGCGGCCTGTCTGGCTGGTGGGCCTGGCTGCCGGGCCTGCTCTACATCGGCTACCTCGCCTGGATGCCGCGCCAGATCGCCGGACTGAAGGATGGCCTGGCCCAGGCCGTGGCGATGCAACAGGGCGGCACTCCGTTCGGGATGATGCCCGGGCAGGAAGTGGCCATGCTTTCGGCCTACCTGCCGCTGATCCTTCTGGCCATTTTCGGGGTCCGCAAATCCAACCCCGGCCCCAACCGCTATGGCGAGGCGCCGGTCCGGTTCTGACGCGGGACTTGCGCGGGCGCGCAATCGGGGCCACGTCGGACCGATGTCTCGTCCTCCCAAGCCTCAGCCCGGACTGCCCAGCCGCAAGCAGATCCTCGATTTCATCGCCAGCAGCGCGGAACCCGCCGGCAAGCGCGAAATTGCGCGCGCCTTCGGCCTGAAGGGCAACGAGAAGATCGCGCTCAAGGCGCTGCTGCGCGACATGGCCGACGAGGGCCTGATCGACGGCAATCGCAGCGCCTTCCACCGCATGGGCGGCGTCCCGCGCGTGACCGTGCTGCGGGTGATCGAGATCGACGATGGCGAGGCAATCGCCATTCCCGACAGCTGGCAGCCCGATGACGCCACGCCGCCGCCGCGCCTGCGTCTGCGTGAAAAGGGCCGGGGCTCAGCGCTGCGCCCCGGAGAGCGGGTGCTCGCCCGGACCGAGGAAACCGGCAGCGGCTGGATCGCCCACCCGATGAAAAAGCTGCCGACCGCCGCGGACCAGATGCTGGGCGTGGTGGAGATCGACGGTTCGGGAAAGGGCTGGCTCGCCCCGGTCGACAAGCGCGAGCGCAATTCGATGCCGATTGCCGATCTGGGCGGAGCGGAGGCCGGACAGCTGGTCATGGCCGAGCCTGCCGGGCGTACGCCGCGCTCAGGGGTGAAGGTTACGGCAGTGCTGGGCGATCCGCTTGCCCCGCGCGCTTTCAGCCTGATCGCAATCCACAAGCATGGCATCCCGCACGTCTTTTCGTCGGAAACGCTGGAGGAGGGGGCGCTGGCGGCGAAGCTGCCGCTGTCGGAGGACCGCCGCGAGGACCTTCGCCACCTGCCGATCGTCGCGATCGATCCCAGTGACGCGCGCGACCACGACGATGCGATCTGGGCCGAGCCGGACGGCGAGGGCGGCTTTCGTGCGGTGGTCGCGATTGCCGATGTCAGCTTCTATGTCAGGCCCGGCAGTTCGCTCGATCGCGAGGCGCGCAAGCGGGGCAACTCGGTCTACTTCCCCGACCGGGTCGTGCCCATGCTTCCCGAGGTGCTCAGTGCCGATGTGTGCAGCTTGAGAGCCGGTGAGAGCCGCGCTGCGATGGCTTGCCACATGACGATTGCGGCCAGCGGCAAGGTGATGTCATGGCGCTTCTCCCGCGCAATCGTGCAAATTCAGGAAGTTATCGCCTACGAGGAAGCCCAGCGCCGGATCGACGCCGGGGAGGCCGCCGACAACCTGGTCAACCTGTGGGCGGCTTGGCGCGCACTGGAAAAGGCGCGCGACGACCGCGATCCGCTGGCGCTGGAACTGCCCGAGCGGCGGGTGGTGCTCGACAAGAACGGCAAGATCGCCGAGATTGCCCTGCGCGAGCGGCTCGACGCCCACCGGGTGGTCGAGGACTTCATGATCGCGGCCAATGTCACGGCGGCCAAGGCACTGGAAGAAAAGGTTTCTCCGGTGGTGTACCGGGTCCACGAACCGCCCAGCCGGGAAAAGCTGGTGGCGCTGAAGGACTACCTCGCCACCTTCGACCGCAAGCTCGCACTGGGACAGGTGATCACCCCGGGCCTGTTCAACCGGATGCTGAAAGATGTCTCCGATGAGTCTGAAAAGGCTCTGATTATGGAGGCGGTCCTGCGCAGCCAGACCCAGGCCTATTACGGCCCGCGCAATGCCGGACACTTCGGACTGGCGCTGGGCAGCTACGCCCACTTCACCTCGCCGATCCGCCGTTACGCCGACCTCCTCGTCCACCGCGCGCTGGTCGATGCCTATGGCCTTGAGCAGCCGAAGCCAAAGGGCGCAATTCCGCCAGATTCCGGGCTTTCCGACCGCGACCGCGACGACCTCTCGCGCGTTTCTGAAGCCATCAGTGCCGCCGAACGCCGGGCGATGGAAGCCGAACGCGAAACCATCGATCGCTACGTCGCCGCCTGGCTGTCGGCGCGGGTCGGCGAGGTCTTCGAATGCCGGATCACCGGCATCCAGCGCTTCGGCCTGTTCGCAACGATCCTCAGCCTCGGCGGCGACGGGCTCGTGCCCGTCTCGGTGCTGGGGGCTGAGCGGTTCTTTCACGATGAAAAGGCGCAGGTCTTCGAAGGCGAGCAGACCGGCACCCGCTATGCCCTGGGCGACCGCCTGCGGCTGCGGCTGGCCGAGGCCAACCCCTTGACCGGGGCTCTGAAATTCGAGCCTGAGGAAAGCGCGGGCGGGCGGATCGAACCGCGCGGACGCCCCCTGCCGCTGAAGAAGAAGGGCAATCACCTCGCCGGCAAGCGCGGCCGCCCCGGCAATATCCGCCATCAGGGGCGCAGGCGTTAGCTGAGGCGGTCGAGTTCGCTTTCCGGCATCGACCCTGGCACGACATAGATCGGGCAGGGGAGCTGTCCGGCATTCGCGGTAAAGTGCGACACCAATGGCCCCGGTCCGCCGCTTGCCGCAGCGCCCAGCACCAGCGCGGAAACCTCGGGGTGCTGGGCCAGGTAATCGCGGATTACCTGCACCCCATCACCGCTGATCACCGAAATGATCGGCGGCTTCGCCCCCTCGCTCAGCAGTGAGCCTGCCGCCGTGGTCACCAGCGCCTCGGCGCGGACCCGCGCTTCTTCCTCGATGGTGGCCTGGATCCCGCCGAAGGCAACGAATTGCTGACGCGGCAGCAGCGCCAGCAGATGCACCGTCCCACCGGTGCGAACCGCGCGGCGCGAGGCAAAGCGCAGCGCCACGTTCGCCTCGTCGGTTTCATCCATGATCACCAGATAGACGCGCATCGTGCTTTTCCCCCGGATGAGGGTATCCGATACAAACGTATTCGGTGCAAGCGTCTTGCCCCGAAGCGCCATTTTGGCCAAGGGACGTAGCGTCAACCCGCCTCCCCAGCGAAGGACCGTCACTGCCATGCCGATTGCGATCAAGATGCCCGCGCTTTCCCCGACGATGGAAGAGGGCACGCTGGCCAAATGGCTGGTCAAGGTCGGCGATACGGTGCGCTCCGGCGACATCGTGGCCGAGATCGAGACCGACAAGGCGACGATGGAATTCGAGGCGGTGGACGAAGGCGTGATCGCATCAATCGACGTCGCAGCGGGCAGTGAAGGCGTAAAGGTTGGCACGGTGATCGCCACGCTCGCTGGCGAGGACGAACCGGCCAAGCCCGCCGCTGCGCCTGCGCCCAAGGCTGCGCCCGCGCCTGTCGCTGCTGCCCCTGCCGCCGCGCCGGTCGCCGCTCCCGCACCTGCGGCTGCGCCCAAGGGCGACCGGATCGTCGCCTCGCCGCTCGCCAAGCGCATCGCCGCCGACAAGGGCGTCGATCTCGCCGCAGTGAAGGGCTCGGGCCCCAACGGCCGGATCGTCAAGGCCGACGTCGAGCAGTCGGGCGCAGCCGCACCCGCTGTTGCGGCCAAACCTGCGGCACCCGCTGCGACCGCCGCGCCGGTCCCCGATTTCGGCATTCCGTTCGAGGCCGAGAAGCTGGGCAACGTCCGCAAGGTGATCGCGCGCCGCCTGACCGAGGCCAAGCAGACCATCCCGCACATCTACCTGACCGTCGATGTCCGGCTCGACGCGCTGCTCAAGCTGCGCGGTGAACTTAACAAGGCACTTGAAGCAGATGGCATAAAGCTTTCAGTCAACGACCTTCTGATCAAGGCTCTGGCCAAGGCGCTGATCCGCGTGCCCAAGTGCAACGTCAGCTTCGCTGGCGACGAACTGCGCAAATACAGCCGCGCCGACATCTCGGTCGCGGTGGCCGCTCCGTCGGGCCTGATCACCCCGATTATCGTCGATGCGGCCACCAAGGGCGTGGCGCAGATCTCCACCGAGATGAAGGCGCTGGCCGACAAGGCGCGCGAGGGCAAGCTGCAACCGCACGAATACCAGGGCGGCACCGCGAGCCTGTCCAACCTCGGCATGTTTGGGATCAAGCAGTTCGACGCGGTGATCAATCCGCCGCAGGCGATGATCCTGGCGGTCGGCGCGGGCGAACAGCGCCCCTATGTGGTCGATGGCGCGCTGGCAGTGGCCACAGTCATGTCGGTCACCGGCAGCTTCGATCACCGGGCGATTGACGGGGCGGATGGCGCGCAACTGATGCAGGCGTTCAAGGACCTGGTCGAAAGCCCGCTCGGCCTGCTGGCCTGATCGCCCATGGCCGAAGAACTGGTCATCCGCGTTACGGCCATGCCGACCGACCTCAATCCCTATGGCGGGGTGTTCGGCGGCTGGCTGATGAGCCAGCTGGCACTGGGCGCCGGGTCGCTTGCTTCGCGGCGTGGCGGGGGCAAGGCCGTGGTCGTCCATGCGACGGACTTCACCTTTCCTGGGGCCATGCAGGTGGGCGACGAGCTGTCGGTCTATGCCGAGATCGTCGAACGCGGGCGCACCTCGTTCACCATTGCTGCCCACGGGATTGGGCGCGAGCGCAATGGCGAAGCCACGGTGGAAGTCGCGCGCGGCCGTTTCAAGTTCGTGCTGCTGGGCGAAGACGATCGCCCGCGCCCCATTTCAGATCCGGAGTAATCGATGTCCCAGCAATATGACGTGATCGTACTTGGCTCCGGCCCAGGCGGCTATGTTGCGGCGATCCGTTGCGCGCAGCTTGGGTTGAAGACCGCGATCGTCGAGCGCGAAAACCTGGGCGGCATCTGCCTCAACTGGGGCTGCATCCCGACCAAGGCGCTGCTGCGCTCCGCCGAGGTGCTCCACCAGATGAAGCACGCGGCGGACTATGGGCTTGCGGCGGACAATATCCGGGCCGATCTGGATGCGGTGGTGAAGCGCAGCCGCGGGGTGGCAAAGCAGCTCAACCAGGGCGTCACGCACCTGATGAAGAAGAACAAGATCACCGTCCATATGGGCACCGGCACGCTGAAGGGCGCCGGCAAGCTGGAAGTGGCGGGCGAAAAGGGCAGCGAGACTTTGTCGGCCAGGCACATCATCGTCGCCACGGGCGCTCGGGCGCGAGACCTGCCCTTTGCCAAGGCCGACGGTAAGCGCATCTGGACCTATCGCCACGCGATGACCCCCAGCGAGATGCCGGGCAAGCTGCTGGTGATCGGATCGGGCGCGATCGGCATCGAGTTCGCAAGCTTCTACAACGACATGGGCGCCGAAGTTACGGTCGTCGAGATGATGGACCGGATCGTGCCGGTCGAGGATGCGGACGTTTCCGCCTTCCTCGAAAAGGCGCTGAAGAAGCAGGGCATGACGATCATGACCGGCGCGGGCGTCGAGAAGATCGACGTGACCGCTTCCGGCGTGAAGGCTGCGATCAAGGGCAAGGACGGCAAGGTCGTTACCGGCGACTACAGCCACGTGATCGTCGCAGTCGGGATCGTGCCGAACACCGAGAACATCGGGCTTGAGGCGTTGGGCGTGAAGGCCGAGCGCGGGATCATCGCGATCGATCCCTATGGCCGCACCAATGTTCCCGGGCTGTGGGCAATCGGCGATGTCACTCCCGGTCCTTGGCTGGCGCATAAGGCGAGCCACGAGGGCGTGACCGCCGCCGAGGCGATTGCGCGGGAACTGGGCAACAAGGACGCCCACCCCCACGCGATGGACAAGCGCAACATTCCGGGCTGCACCTATTGCCACCCGCAGGTCGCCAGCGTCGGCCTGACCGAGGCCAGGGCGAAGGAGGCGGGTTACGAAATCAAGGCCGGAACGTTCCCGTTCATCGGCAATGGCAAGGCCATCGCGCTGGGCGAGGCGGAAGGCTTTATCAAGACCGTGTTCGATGCAAAGACCGGCGAATTGCTGGGCGCGCACATGGTCGGCGCGGAAGTGACCGAGCTGATCCACGGCTATGTCGTGGGCAAAACGCTGGAAACCACCGAGGCCGAACTGATGGCCACAGTGTTCCCACATCCGACGCTATCGGAAATGCTCCACGAAAGCGTGCTGGCCGCTTACGGGCGCGCGCTCCACATCTAGGAAGCGCCCAGCGCCCGCTGATTTTCGTGGGCGACGCGGACAAGGTGTTCGAACACGGCGACGTGCAAAGGTGTGCGGAAAGCGCAGCCCACGGTCGCGCCGTCCTGCCAGCGGACTTCCGCGATCAGCAGTTGGATGCCCGGAATCCGAATCGACAGCGGCTTGCCGATGCTCGGCTGGTTGAGGCCGGTGATGCGGAAACCCTCGGCGGAGAGGTCCTCCAGCCGCACCATCTGCCAGGGCCGGGTACTCTGCCGCACGTCGCAGATCAGGGTTACTGCGGCGCGCTTTGAGCGTTCGCCGGCCTCCGCCGTATTCTGTTTAGATATCAAGATATTGGTCATGATGTAGGGCGGTCCTATCAGGATCGCGGTTGCGATTCGGTTAGCACCGGGGATTTGCAGGACCTTAACTCGCCCGCCCGTGTATATACCGGACAGATCGGCAAGGCGCAGGCAAGGATAAGCGCGGATGAACGCACGGGCGATGCTGCTGGTGGCCGGGGCCTATGCCCGCGCGCGGATCAGGGCGCGGCGGCTGAGCAGCCGCTCCGCGATCGAGCGCCATCATGCCCGCCAGCTTGACGCGCTGATGCGCCACGCGGGGCGGCACTTTCCCTATTATCGCGATTCCGCTCGGGCGGACTTTGCCGCCTTGCCGGTGATCGACAAGGCCGAGCTGGTAGCCCAGTTCGAGCAGTTCAACCGCTTCGGCATCGATGCTGACACGGTGCGCGAGGCGCTGGCGCAGGGTCGCGAACGGATCGGGCAGGCGGTGATCGGCCAAAGCACCGGTACCAGTGGCAACCGGGGCTACTATGTCATCACCGACGAGGAGCGCTTCGTCTGGCTTGGCACCCTGCTGGCCAAGGCCTTGCCGGACGCGCTGTGGCGGCGGCACCACGTCGCGCTGGCGCTGCCCGGCCTGTCAGACCTGTACCGCAGCGCCAGCAGCGGCAGCCGCACCAGTCTGGCCTTTTTCGATCTGGCCCAAGGGGTCGATGCCTGGGCGGACCGCCTGGTCGCCTTCGCGCCGGACACCATCGTCGCCCCACCCAAGGTGCTGCGGCTGCTGGCGGAGCGGGGGCAACTGACGGCAAGGCGGATTTTCAGCGGGGCCGAAGTGCTCGATCCCCTCGACCGTACTGTGATTGAGCACACCACCGGACGGACAGTGCGGGAAATCTACATGGCGACCGAAGGCCTGTTCGGCGTCAGCTGCGAACATGGCACTCTGCACCTTGCCGAGGACGTGGTTCACTTCGAATGGCACCGCGACGCCGCCTGGCCGGGGCTGTGCGAGCCGGTCGTTACCGATTTTACCCGCCGGGCCCAGGCGATGATCCGTTACCGGATGAATGACCTGATCGAGCTTGCGGACGAACCCTGCGGCTGCGGTAACGCTTTCCAGCCGGTGCGCAGGATCGCGGGGCGGGCAGACGATCTGCTGCTGATCGAAGGCCCGGACGGGCAGGTCCGCACCGTCACGCCCGACGTGGTGCGCAACGCGATCGTCGATGCCGATCCGGCGGTGAGCGACTACCGCGTCGTCCAGACCGGACCGCGCCAGCTGCGTGTCAATCTTCAGGCCGATCTGTCCGAAGCGGCAGAGGAGCGGGTTCGGGCCGA
Source organism: Novosphingobium sp. (assembly GCA_041912655.1). Classification (GTDB taxonomy): domain Bacteria; phylum Pseudomonadota; class Alphaproteobacteria; order Sphingomonadales; family Sphingomonadaceae; genus Novosphingobium. The sequence continues at coordinate 83,411 of JAYRMP010000002.1, forward strand.
GCTTGTCAGGCGGCTTGGCGCCATGGGACTTGCACCGGACATCGCGATCCGGCGCGGGATTTCCGTCCCGTTCGACCGCAAGCTGCGGCGGGTGCTGCGCCAGTTCGAGGGCTGACCAGCGGTCAGAGCTCCAGTTCGAAACTCGTCTCGTCCTCTGGCGAAGGCTCGCCATGGGCGTGGCGCAGGATCGCGCGGGCCAGTACGTCGAGCGGGCCGAAGGCAAAGCCGCCCGGGCCGCGCCCGTCGACCTGCCAGCCCAGCATCCGCCGGTCCTGCGCCAGCACCGGCAGATGGAACAGCTTGAGCGCGGCGCGCTTGAACCAGGCCGGAAGCAGCCCCCGGGTGCTGGCGAAATGGGCGTAAGGGCGGGTCAGGTCATGGTCGAGCGGGGAAAACACCACGGCGATGGACAGCATCGCGCCGCGCGTATTTTCCAGCCGCACCTCGCCGCAGGTCGGCGGCCACAGCCGTCCGATCCCCGCCTTGCGCTCGCCCTCCATTACTGCGGAGAGCAGTGCGCGGTTGGCGCGGCCTTCGAAATAGCGTGCCTCGGCGCCCCAGGGGCCGGAACGCACCTCAACCCGCGTCATTCGCCGCTGAGTGGGCGGGCGGACCAGCCAGGGATGGACGAAGTGCGGATGGGCAGGATCGAGGTGGTTTTCGAGCGCATCGAGCAAGCCTGCGCGCGAGGGTGCGAGCGGCCACCAGAACCGGTCGAGCGCATCATCGTGCATCGCCGGTGGCAGTTCGGGAAAGGCGGGTGGATCGACGGCCAGCGTGGTCCAGACCAGCCCCGCCTCCTCGCGCACCGGCAGGGCCTGCGCCTTGACCGACGGGCACTCGCGCGCGCCGGGAACCTCCATCAGCGTGCCGTCCCCGGCGAAATGCCAGCCGTGATAGGGGCAGACGATCTGGCCATCTCGCACCCGGCCCTTCGACAGGGGCACCCCGCGATGGGGACAACGGTCGCGCAGCACCGATGCCCCGCCGCCGGCATCGCGGAACGTGACCAGCGGTTCCCCCATCAATCGGGTGGCCAGCGGGGCGCTGCGCACTTCCCGCGCATAGGCAACGGGGTGCCAGCCGCTGGCGATGGCGCTGGGCCAGGCTTTCACCATCCCTGCCTCCGCATCATCGGGACTACCGCCGCTTCCAGCACCCCGGCCAGCAGACGTAGCGCTGCCCGGCGCGGGGTGGAGAGGTGCCGGGCATAAATCGCCATGTACTCGATCTCTCCCAGTGCGCCGCGCGCCCGCTTGAAGTCCGGCGCGCCGGCTGAACCGTGGAGCGCCAAGCCGCGTTCGTGGACCCATTCGCTCGCCAGATAACAGGCGATCCGGTAAAGCCCCTCCTGCTGCGGCCGCGCGGTATCATAACCCACCACCGGGCAGGTCGCGTAGCCTCCTCGGGCAATCAGTCCGGCCACGGCCATGATCGTCCCGTCCGCGCGCCGGGCCAGGCGGAACCGCGCCAGCCCGGTCTGGTCCAGCAGGGCGATGAATTCCGGCGTGAAGGCTGGATTGAGTGGCGAATACTTGTCCAGATAGAGCAGGGCATAAAGCTCGGCGATCCGCGCGCAATCGGCGGGCGAGAGGTGCTCCGGATCAGCGATCGTCAGGCCGCTGCGCCGCAGGATGCGGCGGTCGTTGAGCCGGTCCTTGCGCGGAAGCCAGTCGCGCGCGAGATCGTCGGTTACCCAGATCTGCCGGGCCGGAACCATGATCCAGCGATCGCGGCGCGCGGCCTGCATCAGGGCCGGGGTGGACCAGCGATCAAGCGTGCGCAGGATTACGAAGTGGTCGGGGTAGCAAGTGCAGAGCAGTTCGCGCAGCTCGGGCAGCCCTTCGCCCTGCCAATCGCCGTGGAGGTTGGTGGACAGCAGCCAGTTGTCGACATGGACAACCCGGTCGAACCGCGCGGCGCGCAGCAGGCGGTCGGTCAGGGACAGCACCGCTCCAACGGCGCGGCGACCGTGGCGCAAGCCCACCAGGTCCATCTCGCGCCGGGCATAGGGCACATAGGCGCTGTGCGGACTGGAGACATAGCTGCGGCCATAGCCACCATCGTCGACTGACACCGGCAGGTCGAACCCGCCGATCCTAGCCAGCAGCATGGTGGAGGCAACATTGGCGATGAAGGGCATGGTGCCGCGTTCGGCCATCGCGGCAACGAATTGCCCCGCGACCGAGCCGGTTGCCCGCATGACGCCGGGATCGGTGAGGAGCTCGGCCTTCATGGCATCGGCTCTCCGTCCCATTCGATATCGGCGGTGGTCGCCCCGGCGGCGCTCCGTCCCGAGCGCAGCGCCTGCATGGCGAAGCGCGCCGCATCCGCGATGCAGCCCAGTGTGACCCGCCCCTGCCGCTCCCGGTCCACCACATCGCGCCCGGCGCGCCAGTCGCGCAGCAGCGCCGCGCCTCGCCCGGAAACCAGCGCCGCCGGCAGGCCAAGCATCGCCATCGCCGGGGCGAGATGACGCAAGGTTCCCGGCGGCGGTTCGGCCAGCACGGACGCGCCAGTCAGCGCGTCCCTCAGTTGAGGCATGGCGTCAAACAGGTGGAGACCGCTGACCGCGCGGGGGTTGCACTCGATCGGCCAGACCATTCCCTGCGCGTCGACGATCGTGTCGAAAGACAGGTGGCCGGTCAGCCCGGTCGCCGCCGCAATCCGTTCACTCACCGCGCGCACGGCGGGCAGGGCGAACGCCTCCATCTGGAAGGCTGCCGCCTTGCCCTGCCGCCAGCGCGGGCGATAGGCGGCGAAGGCGGTGATCCGGCCTTCGACGGCAAAGGCCCATGAACAGACCTCGTGCCCCTCGATGCGCCGCTGGGCGACCCAGCGACGCCCGGGACTAGGCTCGACCCGCGCAAGCGCGTCTCCCTTCGGCGCGATTAGCGTAGCAGTGGCAAAGCGCGAGAACTCAGGCTTAAGCACCAGCTCCTGCGGCGCAATCGGCAGGTCCGCTGCGGTGCATGGCGCATCCAGCACTTTCGTCTCGGGCATGGCCAGGCCCACTTGCGCGGCCAATTCGGCAAAGTCCGCCTTCGAATGGAGCCGGCGCAGTATATCGATCGGTGGCGCCAGCAAACGCGCGGTCCAACCATCGCGGCGGGCGGCCTCGGCCAGCCAGAATACTTCCTCGCAGGTCGGCACCACGCGTGCATCCGGCAGGCGCTCCAGCAGGCGAAGCAGGGCTTGGCGAAACTCGGCGAACGCCCCGCGCGGCGGCGGCAGGCGGTGGATCGGCAGGCGTGGGCGCAGACCCCGCGCGGCAAAGGGGGTGACGCTGTCGGCCAGATGAACCGCACCGCCCGCCGCGCGCAGCGCCCGCGCCAGATCAAGCGCCACCGGAGCGCGCGCGCCGGTGACGATCCAGCTATTCATGGCGCGGGGATTTCCGCCGCGCGCTCCCGGCAATGGCACGGGGTCAGGCGCAGCTCGGGATTGCGGCAGTGGAGCTGGTGGAGCCGGTGCAGGGTCTCACGCGCTCGCGCCGTGTTGCCGAGCAGACCGGAAGTCAGCGCCGGAGGCGGCACATCACGCCGGATCGCATCGAGCGACCAGGCGGCGTCCGCCACCAGGAAATGCAGCCCCCAGCGCGCATCGTTGAGCACCAGCCCCCAATGGCCGGGGCAATGACCGGGCAGTTCCACCGCCAGCAGCGAGCCGTCGCCGATCAGGTCAGCGCCGCTTTCGAACGGGGCGCAGTCATCGGGTAATGTCCGGGCCGGGCGGTCCTCGAAGAAGCTCGCCCGACTGGCGAAGTCAGCAGGGATCAGGCTGCGCAGCACCCCGCGCCGGGTCGCCGCGATCCGGCCACCCTTGTGCGCCTCTTCCAATCCGGCCCGCGCGCAGTGGATTCGCGCATTCGGAAAGGCGTGGGTGCCGGCGATGTGGTCGGCATGGAAGTGCGACAGGATCAGGTGCCTCACCTCTTCGGGCGGATAGCCCAGCGCGGCGCACTGGGCGGCAGCGGACTGCCCGGACGCAAGCTTTACCGGGGTAACCCAGCGATAGAACCGCTCCGGGAAGGGCTCGGTCGCGGTGAGAAAGGCCGGATCGTAGCCGGTATCGAACAGGATCGCTCCTTCCTGCGGATGAACCAGCAGCATCGCGACCGCCGGATAAGTCGCCGGGCGCAGGCTTGCGCCGCGAAGCGTCATCGCCTCGGGGTGGCGGCATTCGCCGGTGAGCAACGGGATAGAGCCGACTTCACGCATGGCCGGCCTCGCGCGCGCGCTCGGCCAGCGCCCAGCGCAGCGCGGCGAAGGGATGGTGGCGGGGCGACCAGCCCAGCACTTCCCGCGCGGCGGAGAGGTTGAAGGTCTGCGACCAGCCGAGCGTCAGCGCGGCGTGGCGGGTGAGCACGGGCTCGCTGCGGGCGAGACTCTCCATCAGCGCTCCCGCCCCCAGCACCAGGTGCGCGGGCAGGGGGATCAGGCGCACCGGCCTGCCCAGCGCGGCAAACACTTCACCGACGAGATCGCGCAGCGCCACCGGGGTGCCGCCCGACACGTTGAAGGCCCGCCCGCCCGCCTGCGCGCAGCGGCTTTCGGCGGCGAGCAGGGCATCGACCACGTCGCGCGCATCGGTCGGCTCGACCAGCGCCCGTCCGCCGCGCGGCAGCGGCATCACGCCCTTGTCCGCCGCGCGCAGCAGGCGCGGAAGCAGCGCGGTATCGTGGGGTGCGATGATCGCGCGCGGGCGCAGCGCAACCGTGTGCATGGCGCCATCGTGCTCGGCCAGCACGGCGCGCTCTCCTAACAGCTTGGTGCGGGCATAGGCGGTGGCAAGGCGCGGGGGCAGGGCACTGGCCTCGCTCAGGCCGACCTGGTCGCGCGGGCGGGCATAGATCGAGGGGGTCGAGACATGGACGAAGCGCTGCACCCCCGCCGCGCGGGCGCGCTCCAGCAGGCGCAGGGTCGCCTCCACATTGGCGGCATGGAAGGCGCTTTCCGGCCCCCACGGCGCGGACAGCGCGGCAAGGTGGAACAGCGTGTCCGAGCCTTCCAGCGGCAGCACGGTGGCAGGATCGCACAGGTCGGCCGCGACGAAGCGCGCCCCCTGCCGCTCCAGCAACGCGCCGACGGCGCGGTTGCGGCCCGCCGCCGTCACTGCGCGCCCCTCTGCCAGCAGCCGCTCCACCAGCACCCGCCCAATCCCGCCGGTCGCGCCGGTCAGCAGGACGTTGGACCCCGCCGTCAGCCGCCCATCGTTGCGGGCAACGTGCAGCGCATAGGGCAGGGAGGTCGCGATCAGGTTGCCGACCTCGGCAAAGCAGTCGACCGTACGCGCGTGCCCATCCGGAAGCGAGCGCTTGAGGTGTTCGAGCGCCGGAGCGCTGGCCTGGTGCGGCACGATCAGGTCGATGCCGTCCGGGGCGATGTCGGCAGCCGTCAGCAGCTCCTCCAGAAAGCCCGGAAACCGCCGCGCCGTGGCGCTGAATACTGCGCGCCCGTTCATCCGGAACCGCGATCGGGCGAGGAAGTCGTCGAGATCATCTTGCGGTCGCAGCCGCGTGCCGCCCGCCTCCAACCGGCAGGCATCCGCCGCTTCGCCATATGTCCGGAACCGGTGGGCGAGCCGTTCATGGGGACCATCTGCTTCCAGCAGCACGGCCGCCGCGCCATCGCCGAACAGCAGCGAGGCTTCGGGGTCGGTATAGTCGAGCGCGGCGCTGGCGATGTCGGCGCTGAACACCAGCGCGCGGCGCCATTCGCCCAGCGCGAAGCCGGCCAGCACCCGGTCCAGCGCAAGCAGGAACGAGAGGCAGGTGGCGTTGATGTCGAAGGCGGGAATGCCCGATCCGCCCAGTCCCAGCCGCCGCTGGACCAGCGCGGCGGTGCCGGGGATCGGCTGCTCCATCACCCCGCAGGCCCCGACGATCACGTCGAGCGACCCCGCATCCCAGTTCGCTTCCGCCAGCGCCGCTTCCGCCGCGCGGGCGGCCATGGCCGAGCTCGTTTCATCGCCATCCGCGCGATAACGGCGCGTCACGCCATAGCGGGAGGAAACGTCCTCTGCCGGGACCGCGCAAAGCCGGGCAAGTTCCTCTGCGCCGATGCTCCTGCGCGGCAAGTAGCTGGCAGAGCCCGCAATTCCGAATCTGAAGCCGGGTCCCGCCATGGCGCAGCAGGTCTAGCCGGTTCCCCGCAGCTTACCAAGCATGAAGGCCGGAACCGGTCCGCCTTCGTACCGGTTTGCCCTTTGAAGGAGCAAGCAATGGCCAATGTCAGCGAAGAACGGAGCCGCTCGATCTGGATGGACCTTGGACCGGCCATTGCCGCCCAGCCGCTGCAGGAAAGCCTGTCGTGCGACGTGGTCGTCGTCGGCGGCGGGATCGCGGGACTGTCCTGCGCCTATGAACTCTCGCGCTTCGGCCATTCAGTGGCGTTGATCGATCGAGGAGCGGTCGGCGGCGGCATGACGGCCCGGACCACGGCGCACCTCGCCTCGTGCCTCGACGACTATTACCATGAACTGATCCGCACCCACGGCGAGGATGCGGCGCGGCGCTATCACGAAAGCCAGGTCGCGGCGATCAACCGGATCGAGGCGATCTGCGAAGAGGAAGGCATCGAGGCCGATTTCGCCCGGGTCGACGGCTACCTCGTGCCAGCCTGCGCCGAGCATCTCCACGACCTTGAGCAAGAGTTCGCCGCCTGCCGCCGGATCGGTGCGGAGGTGGACTGGAGCGACCAGCCGCCGGTCCCGCTGAACAGTCCCGGCCGGGCGATCCGCTTTGCCCGCCAGGCTCGGCTCCACCCGGCGAAGTACCTCGCCGGCCTCGCCCGCTGCATTGCCGATCGTGGCGGCCAGCTGTTTGCCGATACCGTCTATGTCGATCACGAAGCGGTCGGCGAGCGGCTGCGTCTCCGCACCGAATCGGGCGCCGTGATCGATGCTGCCCACGCCGTCTTCGCCACCAATTCCCCCGTTAACGACAAGGTGGCGCTGCACACCAAGGAGGTGCCGTTCCGCACCTATGCGCTGGCCGGCAAGGTGCCCAAGGGCTCGGTCCCGGACGCGCTGGTCTGGGACACGCTGGAATACTACCACTACGTCCGGATCCAGCCGGGCGAGGGCGACCACGATTACCTGATCGTCGGCGGCGAGGACCACCGCGCCGGAGAGGCCGGCGACATGGAGCAGCGGCTTGCTGCCATCGAGACGTGGGCGCGCGAGCACTATCCGATGCTGGGCGAGGTCGAATGGCGCTGGTCCGGGCAGGTGCTGGAGCCGATTGACTTCATGCCGTTCACCGGGCGCAATCCGGGCGACGCCAACATCTATGTCCACACCGGCGATTCGGGGCAGGGCATCACCAACGGCGTGCTCGCCAGCCTGGTTATCGCTCCGCTGATCTGCGGGCAGGATTCGCACTGGGCCGACCTGCTCGATCCCGCGCGCAAGCCGCTTGGACTGCCGGCAATCAGCGAGTTCATCGCGGGTCAGGCCGGTGCGGCGAAGAACCTGTCCGAGCACTTGGGCCCGAGCGAAGTAACCTCGTTCGATGAGATCGCCCCGGGCACCGGCGCGGTGATGCGCCATGGCAGCCTCAAGAAACTGGCGGTCTATCGCAGCGAGAGGGGCGAACTGACGATTTGCTCGGCGATCTGCACCCACGTCGGCTGCGTGGTGCACTGGAACCCGTTCGAGAAGTGCTGGGATTGTCCCTGCCACGGCTCGCAGTTCGCGCCTGACGGGCAGGTCCTGAACGGTCCCGCACTTCGTTCACTGGCCGCAGAAACGGTCAAGGGTATGCGGGAAACCTGAATCGATGGCGAAGGGGAAAAGAGGGGGGAGGAACAGGCCTCACCCCCTCGATTACAGCCGGGACGAGCCGGACTGCCTTATGATTTCAACCGCCGCCGCCCGATCTTCGATCGATCGGCGGCGGATGCATTGCGGCGCGGCTTACTGTTCGCCGCCGAACTTGTAGGTCAGGCGCACGCCATACTGGCGGGGCATCCCCGGCGAGTAGGAGGTGATGCCCAGGCTGTTTTCGATCGCCAGGAAGCGGTTGTAGTACTTCTTGTCGGTGATGTTCTGCCCATAGACCGCGATTTCGATTTTCGGGTTTTCAAGGCGATAAGCCAGCTGCGCGTTGAGCAGGCCATAGGCCTTGATCAGCGCGGTTTCCTTGAACTGCTGCTGATAGCCGGGGCCGATCAGCGGACCTGTGGTGTACTGGTCCGAGCGCCAGGAATAGTCCGCGCGCATGTTCAGCTCGCCGCCCGGGGCCGGCACGGTAAGGTCGGCATAGATAGAATAGGCCGACTTCGGCGCGAACGAATAGGGCGTTTCAGAAACGTCCTGGAATGTCGTCAGCGACAGCGGGATCGTGAAGTCCTTGAACTTCGGATCGAGCAGGGTCAGCGAGGCGCCCAGCTGGAGGCCCTGCATCGGCTGCACGGTCAGTTCCGCTTCGAGGCCGCGGATGCGGGCCGAGGCGGCATTGACGATGGTGTTCGAGAGGACATTGTTGATGATCGCCGGCACGGTGCGCTGGATGTCGTCGTAATCGGTCTGGAACAGCGCGGTGTTGAGGCGCACCTTGCGGTCCATCAGGTCCAGCTTGAAGCCGAATTCGTAGTCCTTGACCGTTTCCGGGTTGAACACCAGCGGGGTAGTGCCGGTCGCGCGCGGGTTGAACCCGCCGGCGCGGCTGGCCTTGCTGGTCTTGAGGTAGAGGAACACGTTCTCGTTCGGGCGCCAGTCGAATCCGGCGGTGTAGGACCAGTAGCCGAAGTTCGCTTCGGTAAAGTCCTGGCACAGCGATCCGGTGACCACCAGGCTGCACACGAAGGTGCCGTTGGGGATGCCATTGGTGGAATTTTCCTGGCGGTTGCGGCGCAGGATAGAGCGTTCGTCGCGGGTATAGCGCAGGCCGCCGGTAAAGCGCAGCTGCTCGGTCAGGTTGAAGTTGAACTGGGCGAAGCCGGCGTAGCTGGCGTTTTCGATGTCACCATCGTTGTAGCCGAGGCGCGGGCCAAGCGGGAAGGCCGACCACGACTTGGACAGGTCGGTGCCCGATTCGTGGAAGTAGAACACGCCCGCGACCAACTGCAGCCGCTCATTGAGCGCCTTGGTGCTGATCTGCAGTTCCTGGCTGAACTGGCGTTGGCTGATTATGTTGCCTTCGCCCTCGCGCAGGCCGCCGGTCAGCACATAGGGGGTACCGTCGTTGTCGGTCAGCGATTCGGTTTCCACGCCGCGGATCGCGGTGATCGACTTGATTGCGGTGGCATCGCTGATCTCGAACTCGGTCGTGACCCCAAGGCCCCAGGCCTCGGCGCGGCTGAACGGCACCAGGCTGAGCGCGACGTCGTAGAAGTTATCCTTGCCCTTCACGTCGACGGCATAGTTGGCATAGGTGTCGCCCGCCGGACCCTTGACCGGGCACAGCACGTTGGCGGTGCTGCCCGAGCAGGAGGCGAGCACCGCCTGTGCCGTGCCGTTGAGGTTCGCATTGGTGGTGGGGTTGCGGTAATAGCTCTTCAGACCGACGAACTGGCCTTCGCCCTGGCGATTTGAATAGTCGCCGACGATCGTCAAGGTGAAGCCCGAACCGGCCGGCGCAACGCGCAGGGTGCCGCGCACGAAGTCCAGGTTGTCCCCGCCAAGCCCGGTGCCGAAGCTCAGGTTCTTGCCGTAGCTGCCGTTCTGCATGTGCTGGCCGACCAGCCGCAGGCCGATCTCGTCACCCTTGATCGGGAGGTTCACCACGCCGGTGGCTTCCCATGTGTCGAGATTGCCATAGCGCAGGCGGACGCTGCCACCGAAATCGCCCTTGGGCTTGTTGGAAATGACGCTGACCGCGCCGCCGGTGGTATTGCGGCCGAACAGGGTGCCCTGGGCGCCGCGCAGCACTTCAACCCGCTGGACGTCGACGAAGTTGAACAGCGCGCCCGAGGAGCGCGCGACATAGACGCCGTCGAAATACTGGCCGACCGCCTGGTCAAGCGCGAGCAACGCGTCGGACGAAGACTGGCCGCGAATGCCGATGAAGGCCGAGGCCGGCTGGCCGGTGGAGGGCTGCACGACGATGCCGGGCACCAGCCGCGGCAGGTCCTGTACCGAAACAACCTGCGCCTTTTCCAGCGTCTCGCCGGTCGGCACGGTCACCGCGATCGGCACCGACTGCAGGTTTTCATTGGTCTTGCGGGCTTCGACGACGATGTCGGCGATACCGCCCTGGTCCTGTTCCTCGGCCGCAAGCGCCGGTGCGCTCAGCGCCGTGCCCAGCGAAAGGACCAGCAAGGTCCTCGTGGTAAGTGAAAATTTCCTCATGGCATTCCTCCCGCTTCTGGCGCCATTCGCTGTGAGCATCAGCTCTATTCAGCATTTCAATTTAACATAGTTATATGTTTATTCAGGGCGGCGTCAACCGTGACCGGCCGTGCAGCTGATGGCTGACGCCTTGCTACCGCCAACGGGCGGTAAGATGGGTGCAGACAAGAACATTCGGAACGGCGGGTCAGCAGCCTTGCCAGGCGGGGCCAATTTTCGGCATTGCTTGATTGGACAGCAGGCCTGGCCGCAGAGCCATCGATCGACACGAAGGGGGACGGCAATGGATTTCACCGGCAAGCGTGCGGTCATGACCGGGGCGGCATCGGGCATCGGCCGGGCCATCGCGGCCGAACTGGCTGCGCGCGGGGCAAGCGTGGTCCTGGCCGACCTCGACGCGGACCGGCTGGCAGAGGCGGCGGACGCCATCGGGCCGCAGGCATCATGGAAGGTCTGCGACATCGCCGATCACGCGCAGGTCGAGGCGCTGGGCGCCGCCGCGCGCGAGCGGATGGGCGGCTGCGACCTCGTCTTCGCCAATGCCGGGGTGATTGCCAGCGGCCGGATGGTCAAGATGACGCCGCAGGAGGTCGACTGGATCCTGGGCATCAACGTGCGCGGCACCT
>JAYRMP010000002.1:94339-95048 GCA_041912655.1 Novosphingobium sp.
GGGCCAGCCTGAAGGCGGGCACGTGGTACTGACCGGATCGGAGCATTCGCTGGGGCTCCAGCATGCCGGAGCGGCCATCTACACCGCGTCCAAGCACGCCGTGCTGGGGCTGGCCGAGGTGCTGCGCGCCGAAGCGGGCGAGAAGCTGAAGGTCAGCGTGTTCTGCCCGGGGCTGGTCTCGACAGCGCTGGGCAGCGCTCCGCGCCCCGAAGGCCTCGCCCCGCCACCGCCGCAGAACGAGGCCAGCCGGATGATCCAGGCGCGTGGCATGACCGCCGAGGAAGCCGCGCGCCGCGCGCTCGACGGGGTCGCGGCGGGCGAGTTCTACATCGTCACCCATCCCCACACGCTGCGCGCCGCCGAGCAGCGCTTTCGCGAGATCGAGGGCGCCTTCGCCCGCCAGGCTCCGTGGTTCGATGGCGCGGAGAAGTGGGACGTCAACCAGATCATGGCCGAAGTCGCGGCCGAGCTCAAAAGCCGCCAGGACTGAAAGGACAAGCCATGCAGTACACCCGCCTTGGCCAGACCGGCCTGATCGTCTCGCGCCTCTGTCTTGGCTGCATGAGCTTCGGCGACGCAGCGCGCAGCCGCCACACCTGGGTGATCCCCGAAGACGAGAGTCGGGCGATTATCCGGTCCGCGCTTGAATCCGGGATCAACTTCTTCGACACGGCCAACGAATATGCCGGCGGCTCGTCGGAAGAGTTCA